>JADFYX010000051.1 GCA_015232795.1 Magnetococcales bacterium | reverse complement strand
GCACCAATTTGTCCCATTCCGCCATGTCAAGGGTGATGTTTTGGGACGTTCTCGCTACGGGTTTCATTTTTTCACAAGCTCTGACGCAAGCTATTGATTCACCTGGCATATCATGTAAAGTTCTTATCACCAGATCTAAATTTATCTAATTAATAACAGCATTAATTGGAAAGTTGACGATCCAAAAGCTAATTCGTTGTTGAGGGGTGAAGAGTGCGGGTTTTGGTCATTACATCTGGATTATATGAGTATTTTTATTCTCTTCAGACTGAACTTCTTAATTTAGGTCATGAAGTTTATATGCTACATCTTGAACCACTCTATCTGGATTACAGCAAAAAGATTCAAAAAGAGAAGTTAACAGGTGAAGATTGTGATCTTGTTATCACTGCCAATATTTTTGAAACTGCCGAGGAACATAATGTGCTGGGTATCCTTGCCCGTTTTAACATCACCTGTCCAATTATCTCCATCGCCTGGGGGCACCCAGTAGAAGAGATAGCAATGCTTTGGCAAAAATATGATTTAAAACAAACAAATTCCATAATTAAAAACCTGAAAATTTTGTTTTGGTCACCGTGTTACAAAGCGACACAAGAGTATATTGCCTTGGGTTTTGAGTCGGTTGTTTATGCTCCATTTGGCTTTTCCAACAAAATGCAAACATTCCCTTTTTTCTGTTGGAAAAAACCTGATCAATACATGAAGTTTTTGCTTTTATTTATTAATTTATGCACTATGTGTGTGATTATTTATGTGAGTTTATACACAAAATGTAGGATTAAACGTGAATAACATGCTGGAATCGGCAGCTAAGAAGGCTTTTTTAGGCACATATGTTGGTTTTGTTCTTTTCGCAGCTATCATCATTTTTGGTAGTTGTGTTGAAGCTGCTACTGCTCCTTTGGGAGCGGGTGAAATCTCTTTTGGTAAGAAGATGCTCGGTGAAGGGGTGTCGGCCCTCTTGCTTTTGGGGTTAAATGTCATTGTTTGGCGGGCTGGACGAGAACGTATCCATAGAGGACGTTCCGGTTGGTTGCAAATCAGAATCGGCTTTCTGCTGATGTTGATGACTGCCATTCTTGATATGGTAGATAATCTCCCTGTTGTTAAACTCATCACAATTATTGGTACGATTGACCTCTATACAGTTCTTAAAATTGTTGAAGAGTTTGCAGGCAATATTGGGGGACTGGTTTTTTTAAGTATCGGTTTGTTGCGTTGGACTCCTACGGTAAATCGTCTGGCACGTGAAATTGAAGAGCGAGAGAAGTCTGAGAAGGCACTTGATGATTCACGGCAGAGCTATCGCAAGCTTTTTGAGTCGGCTAATGATGCTATTCTTATGGAGAATCCCACCAATGGTCATATTGTTGATGCCAACCAAATAGCAACCAGATGGCTGGGTTATTCTTTGCAGGAGCTTATGGAGTTAGAGCCTCAAGATATCGAAGGGGTAAAAGATAGGGGACGCAGTAGACAAGTTCGTCAAGAGTTACAGGTAAAAGACCGCGTAGTGTTTGAGCATATTTGGCGACATAAGAATGGTAGTGAATTTCCTGTGGAGATCAGTTCGCGTCTTATTGATAAGGTAGACAGTGATGGTGGTACTATCCTCAGCATTATTAGGGATATATCTGAGAGAAAACGCGCTGAAGCACAGTTTCGTCAGGTCCAAGATGGTCTTGCAAAAGCCCAGGAGATAGCTCGCCTAGGTAGTTGGGATTGGGATATTGCCACTGATGCCTCTATATGGTCTGACGAGTTCTATAACATTTTTGGTTTTGTTCGTAACGAAGTTGATACCACCCACCAGACATTTCTCGATGCCATACACCCGGAATCTTTATCTCATGCCTCTCGCGCACTAGATCAATGTTTGTTAAACCCAGATACAAAATTAAATATAGATTTTCGTATTCTACGTCCTGACGGTCAAGAACGGACTATCAACTGCCAAGGTGAGGTGATAAGAAATGAAAAGGGTGAGCCAATCCGTATGATGGGGTTGGTGTTAGATGTGACTGAGCGCAAACATGTGGAAGAAGCCCTTGAAAAACAAAGGGTGTTTATGAGTTCCATTCTTAAAAATGCGGTACATTTGGGTATAATCGCCCTTGATGAAGATATGGTGGTACAATTTTTTAATCCTGCTGCCGAGAGAATATTCAATTGCAAAAGTTCCGATATGATTGGCCGTTCTGTGATTGAGATCCATGGCGGGCAAGGGGTTAACCCGGCTCTCTTTGAGGCAGGCTTACGTAAAGTGCAGGAGACTGGAGAGCATATCTTTTATTTTCGTCGTGAAGAGTTTGCTGGTGGGGAGGAGCTAAATGCTCGGGTTTCGCATATTCAGGATGATGCTGGCAACCGTTCTGGTTATCTCTTGACAGTGCAAAGAGCGGTGGCAGCGGGGGGTGTAGAATAAAGGGATGTTAAAAGTATTAATAGTTGATGATGTCACAGGAAATATAAAGATATTGCAACAGGCGTTGAGTGGTGATGCCAAGATAATATTTGCCACCAATGGTAAACGCGCCTTGGAGTTGGCCTCGTCAGAAAAGCCGGATCTTATTTTGTTGGATATTATTATGCCGCAAATGGATGGTTATGAGGTGTGTAGAATCCTTAAAGCTGACAATGAGACCAAAAATATACCGGTGATATTCATAACAGCTATGGATGAGGTTAAGGATGAGACGAAAGGTTTGGGAATGGGGGCTATTGATTATATAACCAAACCTTTTAGTCGTGCTGTGGTGCAGGCTAGGGTACGAAATCATCTGGATTATAAACGTCAGAAAGATATGCTGGAAAAACTATGCTCCATAGATGGTTTGACTGAAATTCCCAACCGGAGAAGTTTTGATCAACATTTGGAGCAAGAGTTGCGACGTAATCTACGGGCTAATACTCCTCTCTCTATGATTATAATGGATGTAGATCATTTTAAACCTTTCAATGATAATTATGGACATGCCGAGGGAGATCGTTGTTTAAAACAGGTAGCTTTGACACTTTTTAAAAGTTTGGAGAGATCTGGTGATTTTGTAGCCCGTTATGGGGGAGAGGAGTTTGCCGCAATTTTTCCCGATACTGGTGTTGAAGGGTTGCATAAAATGTCTGAAAAAATGCGTACTGCCATAGTCGCCCAGAATATTCCCCATGCCCACTCCAAAACAGCAGAATTTATCACCATGAGTTTAGGGGGTATTACCGTACTCCCCACTAATGACACTTCACCTAATAAAATTATAGAAGCTGCTGATAAAAATCTCTACAAAGCTAAAAACAGTGGCAGAAACTGTAGTACCTCCTCAGAGTATAAAACAAGCAAAGAGCAGGTTGAATAAGAGATGGCACTGCACCACAACTCACCCCATTGTAATAGTGCTAATAGAGCAGAAACAGTACCAAACCCCAGTTCTACTTCTGGATTTAATTGGGGTGTGAAGCTCCTTATATATCTTTTAGTTATACTATTTGTGCCTCTGCTATATTTCCGGGAATGGGCATTTTTAGCAATCAACATGCTGCTGCTTTTAGCCGTTGCAGTGTTGGAAATAAAAAGGTTGGGTTTGGAAGTTTCCACCCTAAACAATAAGGTTGTTGAGAGTGCCAGCCAGTTACAAAAAGTAGAAGATGATTTTACTTGGTGGAAACAAATATATTACAAATCACTTATCAACGGTGGATCATCTCTTTTTTATTGGGATCTTACTACAAACAAGGGATATCATATTGGAGATGTTGAGGGTTTAACAGGACTGAAGGCAGAGGAGTTGGGGCAGGGGGCAGAGGCATGGAGAGAGATTCTGGCAGCAAATCAGGAAACAAAATTTACGCATATGTTAGAGGTGGAGATTGAAAAAAACAGTATTACACCCATTACCATTCTCTATAAAGGCAGCAAACTCAAACCTCTTTTTTTTTCTGGCAGATTGGAGAAGAGTATCAATGGTGAAAGCATCTCTTATTCTGGCCTTATATTTGATGGGGAGAGTGAGATAATTGGTAGGGGAGCTTTAAGCCAATCTGAATCAACTCTTCACACTCTTGCCACCTCTTCTGCAATTGTAGATGCAATTGTCTCGGTAAATCCATCTGGTCGCATTAGGAGTGTAAATCACGGTGCGGCACAAATGTTCGGCTATGATGATGTCAACACTCTCATAGGCCAACCAGTAACACTGTTGATGCCGGGACGTTACCGTCTGGACCACTCACGGGGGTTTAAAAAGTTTGTTCAGGGGGGGGATCTTCTCTTTGTCGGAAAATCCATGGAGATGGCTGGACTTAAAAAAGATGGTTCAGAATTTCCCATTGAGATATCCATATCATCTTGGCGCGATGGGGATGAGATGTTCATCACAGCTATTATCCGTGACATTTCTGAGCATAAAAATTTTGAAGAGGCATTAAAAAGCAGTGGTGCTCGTCTATCAAGAGCACAAGCAATTGCGCAATTGGGAAACTGGGAGTGGGATCTGTTAAAAGGTGATATGCACTGGTCCCAGGAGATATTTAAAATTTTAGGGCAAAAGCCTGATAGTTGCCAAACCAACTTTGCAAATTTTTTAAAATCCGTTCCCCAAGATGATCATGCTGCCATTATATCGGGAGTAAATACTGGGCTACAAAATCCTGATAAACCATTCTCTGCGGAACATCGTGTTATCACCCCGGCAGGTGAAGAGCGGTTTGTCCTTGAAGTTGGTGAGGTTATCCTAAACGAAAAAGGCCACCCCATACGGTTGGTAGGGGTAACACAAGATATTTCGGATAGGAAAAAAATTGAGCAAGCTGTGATTGAAGCCAAAGAGGAGGCACAAAGAGCGAATCAGGCAAAAAGTGAATTTTTAGCTAATATGAGCCATGAGATTCGTACTCCCATGAGCACTGTTATTGGCATGGCTCATCTGGCGTTACAGACCGAACTTAACGAAAAACAGCGTTATTATATAAATCAAATTCAATGGTCAGCAAAATCTTTATTAGGAATTATTAACGATATTCTTGATTTTTCCAAGGTAGAAGCCGGAAAGCTTAAGATGGAGTCCATTGAGTTTTATCTTGCTGAGGTGCTGCAAAATCTTGTCGCCCAAATATCAAACAAAACTGCAGACAAAGGTGTGGAGTTAATACTCGATACTGCTGCTGACATACCCAAGGCCCTCATTGGCGATCCCTTGCGGTTGGGTCAGGTTTTATTAAACCTTGCTGCCAATGCGGTTAAATTTACCGAAGATGGCGAGATTGTTATCTCGTCCAAAATCCAAACCCAGAAAGAAGAGAGAGTAGAGTTGCTTTTTGCGGTTAAGGATACCGGGATAGGCATGAGTGCCGAAGAGCAGGGGAGGTTGTTTACCGCTTTTTCTCAAGCAGACGTATCCACCACTCGTAAATATGGTGGCACGGGCTTAGGGCTTACCATAAGCCGTCAGTTGGTGGAGATGATGGATGGTGAGATTCAGGTTGAGAGCAAACAGGGAGAAGGTAGCTGTTTTTCTTTTACCGCAAGCTTTGGTATTGGCAACTGTGAAGAGGCAGATTTATCTGCTGGTTTATCAGGTCACAAAAATTGTGAAGATAGCAGTAGTAATCTAAAAGCTCAGTTAGAAACAATTATGGGCGGAAAAGTGCTTTTGGTGGAGGACCACAAAATAAACCAACTGTTGGCTAAAGAGATATTGGAACAGGCAGGGATGGTGGTGGCAATTGCCAACAATGGGTTGGAGGCTGTAAAAGCGGTTGAAGAGGCCGATCCACAATTTGATATGGTGTTAATGGATTTACAGATGCCAGTGATGGATGGTGTTGAGGCTGTAGCTATTATCCGTAATAAACTGGGACTGACAAAACTACCCATAATCACCATGAGTGCAAACGCCATGGCTGGTGAAAGAGAGCGTTCTCTCAAGGCTGGTATGGATGATTATCTCTCTAAACCCATAGATGTAAACAGGCTATACGGAGCACTGTTACGTTGGATAAAACCTGTGGGTGAGAGAGTTTATAAGCCAGCGTCCAAGGTTACATCTAAAACCGATGCACAACAAGCTGCTGATAAAGCAGGTAAAATTCTGGAGGCAGAACCTGCCGAGCAAGATAAACCTAAACAAAGCAGGGTCACACTTGATCCTGCAATTGATTGGGAGGAGGGCTTGGTTAGAGTTGGTGGCAATGAAACCTTGCTACACAAATTGATAAAATCCTTTGGAAAAGATTATGGCAATATTTCCGCCCAAATTAACTCTGAAATTGCAGCCGGCAGGTTTGAACAAGCTAAAAGGTTGGTGCACGGGGTTAAAGGTATGGCTGGCAACATATCAGCCAAAGATCTTCACAATGCTGCCAGAGAGTATGAACAACAACTAGGGGCCAACCCAAGGGATCTAACAGCCATTGAAGATGCCGCAAAAGTTTTTGCTGTGTCCATGCAAGTGGTAGTTGCTATTGCAAATAAAGATGACCAGATACATGACAATGTAGAGCCGTCTACCGGAGATTATTCATCAATAGACCAAAAACAGGTGGATAAGCTGCTAACCACGGTGAAAGATCTTCTACAAAAAAATGATTTTGATGTGGTCGAATCCGTAACAAAGCTACAAGAACTGCTACAAAAAACCCCATCTAAGAGCCGATGTACTGAACTGGCAACCCATGTAGATGATCTTGAATTTGAAAAAGCAATGGTTTTGCTGGATAAAATTAAGAGTGACATTGGATAGTAAAATATTATTTTATTTTTTAAACAAAGTTTCTACTTACACTTTAAAAAACTGAAGATTGTAATGTCATAATATGAAAGTAGGATGCAAGGGTATTTTATTATAGTTATCAATAATACAGAAAGCACGAATAAAGCTGATAATATTAGTTTATTTGTACTGATTTTTTTTAAAAGATTACGTAATATTGCCTTCTTTTCCTCTGGTGTCCCATATAAGAAATTAATAGACAAGTTTATGAATCTTATTAATATTCCATCATTAGTTTCAACTGTATTAGTCTCAACTACATTAGTCTCATCTACATTAGTCTCATCTACATTAGTCTCAACCTCATGTGATACAATATTGAGTTTTCTAGCATATATTGAAACCTTAAGTTTTATGATTTTAATAATATCAGATTTTTTTTCATAAGTAATAATTTCTCCTTGTTGATATGAAGAACATTTAAAACGGTCAATACCTACACAGTTTTCGTTACCTTTACAAATGATTAGAGTTTGTATTCCTTCGTTTGCTAATCGTGATACAGTTGGTAAACAGTTGTTCTCATCTGGGATAGTAATGGAGTTTGCGATTATTAGGAATGGTTTTTTTTTGGTAATAATTTTATTGAAGTTATTATATCTGGAAGGGATGTATTTTAGGGATACTGGTATTGGCCAATTACAATGGGGTTGGAAGTGAGGTTCTATCTCTTTAAAAATACTAGGAGATAAGTCGAACACTATAATTAAAAGAGGATTTTTTTTTTCTATGAGAGGAGTGTTGTTAGAGGTTGGAAATTTCACTATCTATTTCCTTTTTAGTTTCATAAATAATGAATTTTAAATCATTTTTGACTTCAATGCTATAATCTAGAAAGTTAATTGCTATGAGCTTAGAAAGGATATGATCATTAGAAGTAATTTCCTTAAGGCCAGTAATGCGAGCAGTAATATCAATCTGTTTGTCTTTAAAATAAATCGACAGTTCAACAGTATCAAAATATGATAAATGTCGATATAGCTTTTCCTGTCTTTTTGCAAATTTAAGTAAAGCTCCGCCAAAATGTAAGTTTTCTATCTCTCCTTGTAAACCTCTTAGTCCAAGTCTAGATAGTTTAACTCTGCAATTTTTAAGCTCAATACGATATTCATTAGCAGTTTTCCTGCAAGCAGTATATTCATGTTTAGTGATTCCATGAAGAATTAATTTGTTAGGCTGGAAAAACATCTCGTTACTAACAAAAAGTTTTTTTCTACTGAAGTCTTTATAAATAAACGGATCTAAATCATCATGAATGCCACAGTCAGTCACAAAAGCTCTTTTTTTTTGTTGTATAAATGCGCGGTTTGAAATTTTTCCGTAAAGAGTTAGGCAGTTGTCTTCAATCATATATTCCAAAACTTTGTTTGTAACTGGTATTCCACGGTAAAAGTTGAAAATAACTGGTTGGCGGTCAGTCCCTAAATTTTCTTCAAGTTTACAAAGGGCTATTTCTGTAACTTCGCCTACCTTTTCATGTTTTGGTGCTTTGGCAGCCTTGTATTCTGCTTTTATTAGTTCAATACGCCCATCTAATGAATGTTTTGCTGCATTGCTTTTATATTGAAATTTTTCTTTTTGTTCGCAAATTTGTAATGAAAATGCTTCTTTTACTTCTCTATTAGCATAATGCAAAATATTAGATTCTTTGGTGCAGTAGTTGTGAAATTCTATTTGTTCAGGAGTTTCCAATAATATTAAATTTTCACCAGGTGAATCTGACAGAAAGCAGTCTTCATAAATGCATTCTACCAAATTTTTGTGTTGTTTATCAGATTCTATACTTCGCCCATGGTCGGCGAGTACTCTGTAGAAGTTTTTTACATACTCATCTTTATGATTTATAAAGAAATTTTGTTCTTTTAGTTGTGCGGTACCCATGTATTACTTCCATTATCAGATTTTAATTAATTTAAACAAAACTATGAAAAAAATTGAATATTGTACATTAACTTAAACATGTGTGTAAACTATTTTCCGATAAAAAATCACTTTAAATTTTTAAACAATCTGAAGCGAGCATTTAAGATGTTGGGATTAATTTAAGCATGAATAGATTAACAATAAAATGAAAATTGTCAATATTATTTTAAAGTTTTATAATACAAGAAATAACAAATAGTTTTATATTTTATGTCTTAAATTAAAAAATGAGCAATAACTTAATCATACTATATTTTTCATGTGTAAAATTTTCTATGTAAGTCGTTATGATACAATATTTTTTATTTGATTTATGGAATACAATAAGGTGGAAAAAATAAACAGTAATAATGGAATATAAACAGTTGAAGGTGTAGAAAAACACGATTTTTTTGAATTTTAAGTTAGTGAAATGGGGCTTTCCAACATTGTCAAATTTACCATCTATATCACTGCTGTCCAAGATAATTTCTAGCGTCCGAAACAGCCCTTTGTCAGTGCGGTTTGAGTTCTGTTTTGGACGGATTCTGTGGTTGAGGCCCTCCTTTTGTCATTTTCGGCTGGAAGCTGTCCAAATCATCTGAGTAGTAGAGTCAATTGCTGTGGTTCTGGGACCGTTGGTGGTGTATCGAAGGGATTATCAAGCCACTCCCGTAAATCCCGATACGTGAAAAAGGTCATACACAGTAGAGCTGCCAAATTAGAGAGCGACCATCCAGCTTTAGAAATGTGGTGTAGCCACTTGAGCAGCAGGATTGCAAGCAAAGCTGTCCAAATCTGGATGCGTAAGGCATTTTCTGAGGTTCCGACGAAGGTCTTAACCTTGAGGTTCTGCTTAAGAGTTTTGAAAAAAATCTCGATTTCCCACCTTTCTTTGTAGATTGCACTGATGGTGGTGGATCCAAACTCCAGATGGTTGGTCAACAGGACGATTTCCCTGTCGTGCTCTTCATCCAGGACAACCACCCGACGCAATGAATGGGAGCATTTTTTACTGGCCTGTAGGCCACTCAAACGAATGATCTGATTGAATCCAGAGAAAGCAGCTTGTTCTTAAATCGAAAGCGACTTTTGCGTTTTCCACCGATAATGCCCTGATCGCGGAACCGATTTAGAGAGGTCCAGAATAGATCTTCATATAGAGCGGCAGTTCGGTGCTCATTGGCGTATGCGAGTGTTGAGCGTTTGGGAGCGTTACCAATTCCCAAATGATTGAGCTTTCCAAGACAACAGGCCAATCCATTGCAGATCTCCCGTAAGGAATCGGCACGGGCGAGTTGGCAGAACATCATGGAGATAAACTGGTTCCAACAGGTGAACCCTTTGGCTCCTCGTTCAGCTCCGTGTTTTTTCACCAATGCGGCAAATTCGGTGCGGGGGAAGTGATGTAAAAGTTGACTGAAAAGGCTGGTGACTCGTACCATCGAATGGTCCTCTTGGTGGATGTGAACGGAATTGGGGCTTAAGTAATTCCATTCTGCCGCATTTACCAGGAGTATGCATCTTCAGAAAGTTATTTTGGACAAGAGTGCATCCATATATTAAATTGTTGAGAAGCATATTTAGCTGGTTGAGAAAAATAAGGCAGTTACATAAATTAATTTGCAGGCTTATTGCCAAACCGTAACAGCGAGACATAACTCATTGTTACGGCTTTGCTTAATTGCTGTCAGATGTTCCTATAAAGTTTGCTGAATATCTACTGTTGGTCAGATGTGGTCATAGTGGGATATGGCTTTGTAAACCGCCCCTATATTGTTGAAAAAAAATATCTGGCAACCAGTTTTTCTCAACACCCCGTTATAATTTATTATCAGACTTTCACAACCAACATATACATCCTTTAACTCAAAATGAATATCTTTTTCTAAAACTCCCTTTAGGGCTAATTCCCAATAGAGGCGAACCTGTTGAATCCCTTTAATTCTTCCATCGGGAACCCCCAATAACTCACGTACATAAGGGCTGTAAAATTCAAAATCTTCCGTATAATATGCCGCTAATGTATCAAGATCACGCTTATTCCAGGCATTGATCCAGTTGTTTGCAAATGTCTCTGCCATTTTTCTGTTTAACATAAATCTCTCCTATTAATTCATGGGAAATATTATATAATTAGTAAGGTAACTGTCTTTCCCTTGCCCCCTTTAAATTATAGCAGGATTTTACCTAGGTATTTAAATATTTTGACGTTAACTTTTTACTTAAGTTCCTGTAAACTCAGAATTAGCAGTTGTTGTATGGGGCAATTGGGCAGAGATTATTGATAAACATTCATTTTTTGCAACTTATGCTGGTTGAGTTTTGTTAAACTCGCTGTATGGATCTTAGCAAATTGTTTGCGTAATAAATGGGTTCTGAGGGGTAAAATGCACACTAAAAATACCACATCAACAAAAAGTTCCTATGAAAATGAGAAATCAAGCAGTAGTTCTGGATTTTTTGCTCCTCCCCCAAAGGAACTTGGCAAAATTTACAGCCAGTTTAGTTCTTTAAGTAACCAACCGTTAAAAATAACTTTTTTACAACGTGAACTGTTAGCAATCGGCGGGGGTGTCGTAGTATTTATCCTGGGTATCTGGTTGATAAATACCTATGAGCCTTTCAGTAAGTTGCCAGCACCGCTGGTCTTAACAGGTTTATTGTCTCTGCTTGTCGCAGTATCTATCTGGTTTGATACCGCAACAGATCAATATTGTGAATATGTTGGAAAGCATGGTATTGCTCAATTTACTATTTCTGGATTTAGCAAAAGTATCAATAAAAAGATGCTTCTGTTTAATCAAGTGACGACACTAAACAGGTCGTACACAAGCAACGTATTGCCAGACCATTTTATTATTCCCGCTATAGATGAGGAGATAACAAGCTTTTCGTGGAGAGATATTGATGGAGTGGAGCGATTTTGTATTAATGGTGTAAACACTCATAAAGATGACTCTGCCCCACCTTTGGAGCAGTATCTATTTGGTTGTGTTGCAGAGAAGGCTTGGACCAACTATATTATCCACCTAACCAGTAAAGCCATTGTCTCTGGTAAAACTATCTCTTTTCCTCTTCCTCAGAGTAACGGCATACTCTCAATTGGTGCTAAAAAATTAGAATATCAATCTGGTAATTACATAATATCATGGCCTGTGAAAGAGACATCATCTCTCTATC
>JADFYX010000050.1 GCA_015232795.1 Magnetococcales bacterium | reverse complement strand
TTAATGGTGCAACATATTGGTTTATCAGGTGAATCAGAAAAAATCGAAGTCACCTTGTTGGTGATGAGACTTTTTTTGGTTTTCCTGGTAAATCAAGAGGTTGTGCCAGTGATGTGCGAACAACTGCCGAATCTAGGATAATATGAATGGTGAGTTCCCAGATAGATAAATAAGTATCTCCAGAACTCCTAAGTAAGTGAGTTCTTGGGATATATATTTCACAGATCTATTGCAGTAAACATTCGGTCTCGCAAGGTTTTTATGAAGATTCCTCGCTTAACTATTCACATGCTTTTCCTGATTTATATTCAGTTAACTGTTGGTTTTGTTTTAACTGGCTGTTCAGGATCGTCATGGAATATCGTTAAAACCAACACCTTTGACCATCTTGAACAAATAAGAACCCATAAAAAAGAAATTATTTTAAACCGCTTGGAGTCTTTGCTGGTTAAGGTACATCATGCCGAAAAGGATTCTGTGCTATTGGCAGCCTTTCAGCTACTTGGTGATACAAGTGGATTTATAAAGCCAGACAATTCTGTTCTTCGTAAGACTCTAGATGGTCTGGATTTACACTTTGTCAGTCAATATGGAGAGTTCTATGATATTCTCTTAATCAAAAAGAGCGGATATGTCTTTCATTCGATTAGAATGGAGTCTGATTTTCACTCGAATCTATTTAGCGGCCCACTTTCGGCAACAAAACTAGCATATGCTTTACGCGAGACCCCAGTGCCAAGGTTTGTTGATTATGATTATTATATTCCTTCAGCAGAACCCGCCTCATTCTTCATAACCCCTATCAAATCTGGCACTAAAGAGCTTGGCTGGATAGCGTTTCAGCTTCCCATCAATACTATCAACAACGTGATGACAAAACATGATGGCCTTGGACGTACTGGTGAAGCGTACCTGACGAATAACAAAAAATTAATGTTGACCCAATCCAGACTGCTTGGTCAGGATACAATTTTCAAACTTCCCGTCGATACCTTAGCAACAACCACGGCTATCGACAGAGGAATTGGTAACTTGCTTCTCGATGACTACCGGAAAATCAGGGTATTCAGCTCCTTTGAAAAGTTGGAATTCCAGGGAGTCTCCTGGATATTGATCGTTGAGATGGATGAGGATGAGGTCATCACAAACCAGTTTAGAGAGAACCCGGAATATTACATGGAAAAGGTTTTTAAAAAACTGACTCCGGGGCAAATTATGCCCAACAAGGTCTCTCACATCAATAGCAATGCTGTTAGAGTAGATATTAATGAATATGCCAAAGGAAAAGATGGACGGCAGTTATGGACCAAAGGTGTAGCCACCTGTACAGGTGTGGTAATCACATACCCAGATCATTTCTCCTACCTCGGCCACATCTCCCCTCTTGATAGTGCCTACTTCTCTTCTGCCAACAAAACATTAGCAAAATTTGGCTATTGGGTACGAGGCGAGGATATTCAAGCTAATTCATTTGATCTACTAGGTGAGATGCTAGATAACATTAACAAATTTGATGTTACTAAAGCACAATTACGGGATATTAAAATTGTGTTGATTGCAGTTCATAAGAACAGTTTTGTCCAGAATATCAATCGTCTACTGGATAGCGGAGTTTTCTTGTCACAGATAAAAATCCTCTATGCAGGAGAGATGGAGTATGCAAATATTTTTGTGACTTCAGCCCAAGAACCTGTGAGTATCGAATGGGGCAACGATAGTGACCAAAAATTTTTCAGGTCAAGGGATAAAGAGACCCAAAGTCTTGGTGATCTGGTTAAGTCAATATAGGTTAAAGTTTGTTCTGTGCTCGCTGTAATATCTCTTGATCTTTTTTGGAGAAGGCACAAAGAACGACCTTCTCAACAGATCCTGGTGAATTTTTTAAAAAGCTGTTTATGGTTGTCAGAGCAATGGTGGCGGCACTCTCTTTGGGAAAGCCATAAACACCAGTGCTTATGCCAGGAAACGCAATGCTGGTTATTTTGTTTTTTTTGGCAAGTTCAAGGCAGTTTTCATAACAATTTTTTAGGTGGGCTTCTGGTTTGGGATCATTGCTGTAAATTGGCCCAACGGTATGAATTACATATGTGGCAAGAAGCTCTCCCCCTTGAGTGATAACAGCCTTTCCCACTGGTAGTCCTTGAGGGTAAGACTCTTTTCTAATCTCTTTACAGGCTTGCAAAATAGCAGGACCGCCTCTGTTATGTATTGCACCATCTACCCCACCACCGCCCATGAGAGATGAATTAGCAGCGTTAATAATGGCATCCACCTTCAAAGTTGTTATATCTCCAACAATAATTTCTACTTTTTCCATAATATTTCTCCTACTAATTGTAGCAAAAACAAAATTATTATCTATACAATCAAAAATTTCTTTAGTGCATATCCTCAGGGGCAAAACCGACTTGTCGCAACCCTTCATAAAGAACTATGCTGACACTGACTGCCAGATTGAGGCTTCTGGCAGAGGGAGCCATAGGGATACGCAGAACCCTGTCACCATGGGATTTCATAATTGCTTTTGGCAGACCTGCTCCCTCTGAGCCAAACAAAAACCTATCCCCAAGGCGAAAATCTGGCTGAGTATATAGCTGTTTGCCATGGGTTGAAATTACAAATGTCCGGCTGTTGTCCAAACTCTCATCTGTGTAGGCCGACCAATCTGCCCAACGCTGCACATCCGCCAACTCCCGATAGTCCATCCCTGCTCTTCTAACAGCAGCAGCATCAAGACGAAACCCAAGGGGACCGATCAAGTGCAAGCGAGTGTTGCTAGCAGCACACAGACGGATAATGGTTCCAGTATTTGGAGGAATTTCTGGTTGATAAAGCAGCACATGAAACATCAATTTTTAACCTTAAACTTTCGTTACTGTGAATTTTGACCTTTTTTAGAGTTTATTTTAACCTTTTGGCGGAAATAGGCTTGACTCAGCAGTGGTAAATTTGGAATATTAGAGTGTTCTTATAATTAATTGCCTATTTTGGTAATTATGACATTTGCAAAATTATCACGATAGCTACCATTAAATATAGGTTCAGGTTTAAGTTTTATACACAGTATGGATTCTTAAAATCGTCAGATGTACCGTCGTTTAATATTGGTGTCACCCTTCTTATTCATTAAGAATCGTGTACAAAAATGTTTTCATTTGTAGCTTCCCCGCTACCTCACTGGAGGGCAAGAGACTTTATGGTTATTGAGGCAGAAGAGAATCGCCGGGATTTTCTCATCCTGGCAACAGGGGCCGTTGGTGTTGCAGGTACCGCAGCAGCAGCATGGCCTTTCATCAGGTCATGGAGTCCCACAGCGGATGTCCTAGCCCAAGCAACAACTGAAGCAGATCTAAGTGCGTTAGCTGAAGGACAGATGATTACAATTCCTTGGCAAGGGAAACCAATTTTCATCGTACACCGATCCGCGGAACAGATTGCCCAAGCTAAAGAGGCCGATTCTGGCAGTTTGCCAGATCCAGCACTGGATAAGGACCGGGTACAAAAAGAACAATATTTGGTTCTTTTGGCACTCTGTACTCATCTCGGCTGTGTTCCCCAACCAATTGGCACTGGAGATTTTGGTGGTTTCCTCTGCCCTTGCCACGGCTCTCATTATGATACTTCAGGTCGTATCCGTAAGGGACCAGCACCGAAAAACCTGCCAGTGCCGTACTATGCTTTTAAAGACGACCACACTGTTGTAATCGGTAAGCCAGTATAGTTGGAAATCAACTTACATGAAACACTTCATCTATTATTTAATTGATGAGTAGGAGGAAATAAAGTGTCTAAATTAATGGAATGGGTTGATGCCCGTCTTCCGATATCTGACATGATAAAAAGTCAGGCAACGGAATATCCTACCCCAAAAAACTTGAACTACTGGTGGAACTTCGGCTCCCTAGCTCTGTTCATGTTGATTGTCATGATTGCCACTGGTTTGTTTTTGGCGATGCATTATAAACCGGATGCCCAACAGGCATTTGATATTGTTGAGCACATCATGCGTGATGTGAACTACGGCTGGCTACTGCGTTATCTCCACGCCAACGGTGCAACATTTTTCTTTATCATTATCTATGTTCATATACTAAGGGGTATGTATTATGGTTCATACCGCGCTCCTCGGGAGATTCTCTGGTGGATCGGAGTTATAATATTTTTCTTGATGATGGGTACAGGCTTTTTGGGTTATGTTCTACCTTGGGGTCAAATGTCCTATTGGGGTGCTGCTGTTATCACCAACTTGATTACCGCGGTTCCGGTAGTTGGTGAAGATCTGGTAGTTTGGGTTTGGGGTGGTTTTTCAGTTGGCGATGCCACTCTTAATCGTTTCTATGTTCTCCATTTTCTCTTACCGTTGGTCATATTCGCTTTTGTGATTGTTCATATGTGGGCACTGCATGCGGTACATTCCAACAATCCTGATGGTATTGATATTGTGGACGAGGAGAAAGATACCCTACCGTTCCATCCATACTTTACCGTTAAAGATCTTTATGGAGTTGGTGTTCTGCTTATAATTTACTGCTGGTTTGTATTTTTTGCTCCCAACGCGTTTTTGGAGCCAGACAATTATATACCTGCCAACCCAATGCAGACCCCAGCCCATATTGTTCCTGAATGGTACTTCCTCCCGTTCTATGCAATTTTACGTTCAATCGACTTTTTGGGCTCATTCAGTAAGCTAGCTGGTGTCATTGCAATGGTTGGGGCTATATGTATTTTGTTCGTCCTACCATTTTTGGACCGCTCTCCAGTGCGCTCTTTCCGCTATCGTCCACTTAGCAGGTCTCTATTCTGGATATTTGTTGCCAACGCTATTATGTTGGGCTGGATTGGATATAACCCATCAGACGCAACTGCATTTGATGGCGCACTACCACTTATTATTCTTGGGCGCACCGGAACAGCCGTCTATTTCGGCTATTTTGTGATGTTATTTATTGTGACGGCTTTTAAAATTGAAAAGCCCTTACCACTGCCAAAAAGTCTGTAAGGGGAGAATAAATAATGAAAATTTTAAAATTTGTCCAAGTTGCGATATTGGCTGCAGCATTTATTCCCCAGATAACGCTTGCCTCTAGTGGAGCAGTACATCCTCCCGCTCAGGAGTGGGGGTTTAAGGGAGCCTTTGGTAAATTTGATAATGCGGCTGTTAAACGGGGCGCGCAAATTGCCGTAGAGGTATGCATGGGTTGCCACTCCTTTAAATACATCAAGTTTGAATCACTCAAACAGTTTGGCTACACCGAAGCTCAAATAGTCGCTATGGCTGAAGGCCAGGGTCGGACTAAAAAAGATAAGATGCTATCGGCTATGGATGCTATCTCAGCAAAGGAATCTTTTGGTATTATTCCACCTGATCTCTCCTTGATGACCAAAGCTCGGAAGGGCTACGAGAATTATGTCTATGGCATTCTTACCGGTTATCTCAATGAAGGTGAGGCTGAGTTGGTTGCAAAAGTCATGGAAGATGAAACAGTATCAAAGTCCGAAGCGTTGGAGTTGGCACCTGTTCTCCATGTAGATGCAACTCATCCTGAACATGTCAAGCATACTTTGGAGCGTATAGGTAATGGGGATAATTTTAACAAATATTTCCCTGGGCAATTTTTTGCTATGCCTTCTCCTCTCTCCGATGGTGCAGTTGAATATGCAGATGGTACTGAAAGCTCTTTGAAGCAGATGTCTCATGATGTCACAACCTTTATGGCATGGACTGCTGAACCAACCATGGTAGAACGTAAAACTCTAGGGTTTAAGGTTTTAATCTATTTGGTCTTCTTTACCATCATGCTTTATGCGGTTAAACGGCGGATTTGGGCAAAAGCCCATTAAACAAAAAAAACCCCGCATTTGCGGGGTTTTTTTTGTTTATATTTAAGACGCCTCTACCTAGCAACTTGTTAAAGAGTAAATGTTATGACCATCAATAAACGTGTTGAAAAGGCCCGTATTCTCATTGAAGCACTTCCTTATATGCGTCGCTTTGAGGGAAAAACCTTCGTGATCAAATATGGCGGTAACGCCATGGTTGATGAATCATTAAAAACCGCTTTTGCCCAAAACATTATTCTATTACGACAAGTAGGCATCAACCCGGTGGTTGTACATGGTGGTGGCCCGCAAATTGGCAAGATAATGGAGCAAATGGGGCTTAAAGCCCACTTTGTCGATGGACTAAGAGTCACCGACCAAGAGACCGTTAACGTGGTAGAGATGGTCTTAGCTGGCAAGGTTAATAAAGACATTGTTAATTTAATAAACTTAAATGGCGGTCAGGCAGCAGGAATGTCTGGCAAAGATGGTCGCACCATTATTGCCAAAAAACGCAAACATGTGCGTCTCGGGCCAGAAACAACAACCCCGGAAATTATCGATCTGGGCTGGGTTGGCGATGTAGAGAGAATTGATACCAAGCTTTTAGGTATGTTCAATTCGTCAGACATTATTCCGGTAATAGCACCGGTAGGTGTTGGTGAGAATGGGGAGACTTATAATATCAATGCGGACTCAGTTGCCGGGCATATAGCTATTGCTTTGAAGGCAGAAAAATTAATTTTGCTAACCGATGTGTTAGGGGTAAAAAATAAAAATGGTCGCCTAATAACCAAACTAAAACCTGAAGATGTGCCAGAAATGATTGCTGACGGCACCATTGAAGGCGGTATGATTCCCAAGGTGCAAACCTGTGTCAATGCCAGGGCCAACGGGGTTAACTCCGCCCACATTATTGATGGCCGTATTGAGCACGCTTTACTGTTAGAGGTGTTTACCGACCAAGGTGTGGGCACTGTATTGGTTTAGCTCTATTTCAAGGCATTTTCAAAGCGGGCCAGGTCATCCAATTGACCAAAACAGATAAGAACATCACCAGCATTTAGCAATACATCACCCTTGGGATTGAAGCGAATGTTTTTGGATTGGCTGTCCATATAACCGATAACAATTACATCATCAAATTCTGAGTTGGTATATAGCTTATTTAGTTTACAACCATTCAATTGTGAATTAGCTGGAATGTGCATCTCCTGCATCTCCACCTCGTCACTATCTGACCTGAAGGCCATATCGAAAAATTGGGTGGCAGAAGGCCGTAGCATCATATTAGCCATCTGTAGACCACCAATCTGAGCTGGAGATATCACTTTGTTGGCTCCCACCCGTATCAGCCTGGCTTCTGAAGCTCTGGTGGCTCCACAAGCTACAATAAAACAATCTGGCTTTATATCCCGAATCAACAGGATGATATAGACGCTTTCTACTTCAGCTTCATAGCAGCTTATAACCCCCTGCGCCCTCCGCAATCCTGCCCGTAGCCAGAGATCTTCATCTTCAGTCACACTACCTGTTAAGGCAATCCATCCCAATTTTCTGGCTTGATCTACCCTATGTTCATCATCATCAATCCCAACAAAAGGTTGTTTTTCCTCTGCTAAAGTTCGACAAACTGCTCGACCTAATGAGTTAAGACCAACCACAATGACATGATTTTGAAAACGATCAATCTGACTATCCATACGAATCTCCGTTAAATTAACGAGACGTTCTGTAAGAGCGGATACCACAATTGAGGTCATAAAGACCACTACCCACATACCGAACAGAGTACCTATAACAGCAATTGTTTGGCCCGTTGGTGTTGTTGGAGTAATATCACCATAACCTACGGTGGTAATAGTGATTATAGACCAATATACAGCTTCCCAAATAGAGGTTATCTTTGGGTTTACCCCCCTCTCGACAACGAAGAAAGCTACAGCAACCATGCCCCAGACCACAATTGCAACTGTAATAAGAGAGAAAATTTCGTAAGACCTCTCTTTGACAATACTGCCAAAGAAGGATAACCGCCGGGAGTAACGAAATAACTTTAAAACCCGCAAAACCCGCAGCACACGAAACAGCCGGAAAACTCTAAAAACAGGTAAGATGGCCAGCAGATCGACAATGGCAAGGGGCTGAACCATCCAGGCCAGCTTTGGTGCTAGAGCTATTCTTATGGCATGCCAGATAGCACGAATTTTATTGGGGTTATGGTTACGACGGTTATAACGTTTGAGGGCAGATGAATAAGATTCACCAACATCAGAGCAGACCCAGATACGCAGAAGATATTCTGAAACAAATATGGTAATAAAAATATCTTCCAGTTTGTAAAAAAACTCTAACTCCTCAATTGTAAGGCTAGGATCAACCTCCAAAACCATGGCAGTTATAGAGCCAACTACCACAAACATCATGGCTAAATTGAATATAGGACGAGCAGGACTATCCGGCTCCTCCAAAAGATGATAAAACATCTGTTTGATTAGGTGATATCCGCTCTTTTTCACAAATATTTCCTATTCTATTAAACCGGATATTTTACAAAACATAACATTGAACGCGGAATATAACACAAATTTACAGACAGAGTGAAGTCGCTTTTTTTCTTTTTATTGATATACTTTAACTGCGAACATGCTATCTTGATCTGAACTTTATTATTACCTGTTAACTCAGACTACCCATGACACCTGATAAAATTAACCATTCAAATATCCCGACTCTTTCCCGCATTGATCTTATATCCTGGTTTGAGGCTGGTAATAAACCGCAGAAAGATTGGCGTATTGGCACTGAACACGAAAAATTTGGTTTTTGTCGCTCCGACCTCTCCCCTATCTCCCATGATTCTCCCCAAGGCATACAAAACATATTGCAGAGTATGGCAGATATTTACGGCTGGCAGCCAATAAAAGAGAAGGGAAAACTCATTGCTCTTAAAAAAGGGTTGGCGGGTGTTACATTGGAACCAGGAGGCCAATTAGAGCTTTCCGGCGCACCCTTGGAGACCATTCACCAGACCCAAAATGAGATAAATGAACATCTTGACCAGTTGGCTGGTGTCTGCAAACAGCTTGGCATCACCTTTTTGGGAATTGGAACCCAACCAAAATGGAGTTTTGATAAAATACCCTGGATGCCCAAAGGTCGCTATACAATTATGCGACAATATCTTCCGCAAAAAGGTCGCCACAGCTTGGATATGATGACCCGCACTGCAACGGTTCAAGCTAACATGGATTATGCTAGTGAAGCTGACATGGTAGCAAAATTTCGCTTGCTGTTGGCTCTGCAACCTGTAGCAACAGCCCTATTTGCCAACTCTCCATTTTTTGATGGCAAACCTAACGGTTTTCAATCATTTCGTGCTGAGATATGGCGGTTTACCGACCCTGACCGCTGCGGTCTTTTGCCATTTGTCTTTGATGACGATTTTGGCTTTGAGAGATATGTTGACTACGCCTTGGATATTCCCATGCTGTTTCGTTACCAAAATGGTAACTACAGTAGTGGTGGTGGAGTTCCCTTTCGTGAGTTTTTGGCAGGTCGATTGCCTGACCAACCGGGACTTTATCCCACTATAGAAGATTGGGAGATACATCTCTCGACCCTGTTCCCGGATGTACGTCTGAAACAATACCTGGAAGCAAGGGGTGCTGATGCTGGTAATTCCCAATCTATTTGTGCCTTACCAGCCTTATGGAAAGGTCTGCTCTATAACTCTGACTCCTTACAAGCAGCTTGGGATTTAGTGGCGGATTGGAGCATTGAAGATAGAGCAAGAATTGTAGCTGAGGTACCACGTCATGGACTTAAAACCAAAACTCCAGATGGCAATACCCTGCAACAACTGGCTTTGAATGTTCTAAAATGGTCCCGTGCAGGTCTTGCTGCTCAAGATTGTCAAAATGAAGATGGTTGTAACGAAACCATCTATTTAAAAAGCCTGTTTCAAATCGCCGAAAGCGGTATTTCACCAGCCGACCGTTTGTTAGATGCCTATTATAACCGTTGGGAAGGCAGTGTTGATCCGGTATTTAAAGAGGAAAAGTTTGAATCGTTTTTTGCTAAGTGCAAATAATTCAAGATTTAGCGGTTTAATATGGAACGTCTGATAATTTTAGATACAGAAACCACAGGAATATCCCCAAACGAAGGACATCGTATTGTTGAGATTGGCTGTATAGAGCTTGTTAACTATCGTAAAGGTGATCAGCGACAGTGGTACCTCAACCCAGATATGGAAATCCCCCGTGAGGCCACCAAGATCCACGGTATTACCAATGAACAAGTGGCAGATGCCCCCCGTTTTGCCGATATTGCTAAAGATTTTCTTGCTTTTATAAAAAATGCTAAATTGGTGATCCATAACGCCAGTTTTGATATGGGATTTTTAAATTCGGAGCTAAAAAGAGCAGGCCTGCCAATAATCAAATCTGACCGAGCCATTGATACTTTGTCCATGGCTAGAAAAAAATATCCCGGCTCACCAGCCAGCTTGGATGCTCTGTGTAGACGCTACAAAATAGACAACTCCAACCGGACATTTCATGGAGCTTTGTTAGACTCTGAACTGTTGGCGGAGGTCTATATTGAACTGATGGGAGGTAATCAGTTTAATCTTGATTTTGGCTTATCAACAGATAACAATGGTGACGATGCAAGAAATAATGATAGTAAATCTTCTAAAACAAACAGCCAGCTGCAGCCTCTGCAATTCCCCAGGCGCACATGGCCTATAAACAGTGAAGATGAGAAGAGTCACCAGGAGTTTCTACAAATTTTAAGTAAAAAATCCGGCAACTCCCTCTGGACGGCTTAACCCTATTTACAACAAAAACTATTTCCCAACACTTAAAAACCAGTGCAGCTACTGCCCTTAGACCTCGACAACCATATCCTTGCACTTGGTTTTGGCAAAATTAAGCATCTCCTCCACAGCTTTGGAGCGGAATTTCTGCTTTTGATAGACAAAATTAAGCATACGCTTCATGGAGACTCCCTTAATGCGGTGAGCAGTAAGGCTTTTTAGGCGTAGCTCCTTGCGTATGGATAAACTAGATACAATACTAAACCCAACATTGCCCTCAATAGCCGCTTTGACAGATTCCGTAGTGCCTAACTCTAGAACCATATCAAGATCATCGTAGTTGACACCGTTTTTCTTAAGATGTTCGGCAATGACCTCACGAGTACCAGAACCTTCTTCACGAGAGACAAAAGGATACTCTTTTAGTTTAGATAGAGGAATTTCACTCATGTTTGAGAGGGGATGGTTTATGGGAAGGGCAACTATCAACTCATCCTCAACACAGGGAACAATATGAATATTTTTATTTTGTACCGGCCCCTCTACCATGCCTAAATCAATTGTGGCATCCTCTAGCTTACGCACAATTAAACGGGTATTATCCACAGTCATACGTATCCGTACATCGGGAAACTGTTCATGGTAACTGCTCAGTATCACTGGTAGAATATACTCGCCAATGGTGGTAGATGCCCCCAGCTTAACAATACCACGAGTCATACCAGTCATCTCATTGATAGCCTTGTCTGTCTCACGGTATAGCTCTAGAATACGTTCGGTATAGTTAAAAACCATAACCCCAGCTTCGGTCATGGTGATGCGGTTGTGGTGTCTATCAAAAAGGCGTGTGTCAAAATGCTCCTCGAGTTGCCGTATTTGAAAAGTAACGGCTGGTTGAGTCAGGTACAACTCCTCGGCTGCTCTGGTAAAAGATAGATGTTTGGCAACTGCATGGAAAACCCGCAAACGTGTATCAGAAAAGCTCATATATGGTCCCTAACAGGCAAATAGATGGTTATCAACTGCCCCCAAGAAATACTTTTTTACAGTTGACGAAAGCTGACTTAATGGCGACATAAATATTTTAAATCTACTTACATACTAAAAAAAAATTTAATCTATGTATACATAGATTTTAATAAATTATGGACATTCTTTCTTACTTTTTGATTTATATGAAATATTTAAACAAAAAAAATTACAATAAAGATGATAAAAATGGATA
>JADFYX010000004.1 GCA_015232795.1 Magnetococcales bacterium | reverse complement strand
ATAAGACTTTCCCCTGATATGCCAGGTGAATCAATAGCTTGCGTCAGGTGCGTGGCGACAACTGCCGAATCTAGGTTTATAATCCACTTAAAACCAATAAATTACGATGTTGGTTATTTGGAGTGGCACTACAAAATCACTTTATTCTTTAAAATTTCCTCCATTTTACTACACAATAGTCTATAGTCATTCTGGCGAGGTGAAGATAACCGCCAGGACATGCCAATTTCGCGGTGAGGGCCTGATTCATCCAAGGGTATCAGGCTTACCTCACCATCGCCAATCAGTACCTGCCTATTTGCCATTTCCGGTAAGAAGGTGATCCCCATATTGCCAGCTACCATCTGCAATAGGGTGTAGAGGCTTGATCCCTTGAATGCCAACTCCGATTGATGTCCTTGAAGGCGACAGGCAGATATCGTGATACACTACAAAACCATCAAGGTTAACCAGAACTAAACCAGATATAGAATATTCAACAGGAGAAAACCTATGAAAAAATATATATGCATCGTGTGTGGCTTTGAGTATGATGAAGCGGTTGGTATTCCGGGCGATGGAATTCCCGCTGGAACAAAGTGGGCAGATATCCCAGAAGATTGGGAGTGTCCCGATTGTGGCGTGGCCAAATCTGATTTTGAAATGCAAGAGGTTTGAGCCTGACTGGCTTTCAGGCGGGGTGACCCGCTTTATCTCATCAATGTTTAAAGAGGAAAAGAATTATGATCCCCATCATTATCATTGGAACAGGATTGGCTGGCTATGGCGTTGCCAGAGAGTTACGTAAAAACGGATATGCTGACGATCTGGTGTTGATAACTGGTGACGATGGGCAGTTCTACTCCAAACCCATGCTCTCTGGAGCACTTGGCAAAGGTCAAAGTGCCGAATCATTGGCATCGGCCAGCGTAGATAAGATGGCCAGCGACCTCGAGGCAAAAGTTTTGATCCACCGCAAGGTGAGCGACATCAATACCAAAGGTCACACCATCACTGTCAACGGGGAAATATTCTCCTACAGCAAACTGGTATTGGCGGTTGGCTCATCGCCAATACGTTTGCCATTAAAAGGAGACGGTGCCGGGGAAGTTCTGACGGTTAACAATTTAGAAGATTATGCGAGATTCAGAGAGCGGCTTGCCAATGCCAAACGGGTGGGCGTCATTGGTCCTGGATTGATCGGATCGGAGTTTGCTAACGACATGCTGGGGGCTGGTCATCATGTGGAGTTGATTGGTCCGGATAAATGGCCCATCAGCACTCTTCTTCCAGAAAAAGCAGGTCGAGCATTACAGAAAAATCTTTCTGATTGCGGCGCAATTTGGCATTTGGAAACCTTCAACGGGGCCATCGAAAAGAGTGGAGCCAGTTATCGGACCGAATTACAAAACGGTGAGACAGTCGAAGTGGATCTGTTCCTCTCGGCAGTTGGTGTGCGACCGGAAGTGGCTTTGGCCAAAGAAGCCGGAATCGAGGTAAACCGTGGTATCGTGACCGATGAACGCCTGTTGACCAGTGCCCCCGATGTCTACGCATTGGGAGATTGTGCCGAGGTGGTAGGGCGCAATCTTCCCTATGTTGCACCTTTGATGATCGCCGTAAAAGCACTGGGAAAGACCCTGTCAGGGACACCAACGACAGTGGTCTATCCCCATATGCCAGTCATCATCAAGACTACTCTGCACCCCATCGTAACACTGCCACCATCGCCTGGCATTAAAGGGGAGTGGCGTGTTGAAGGTGGCACTGATGGTGTGGCTGGGCGTTTTATCAGCCCTGATGGGATAATGAGCGGTTTCTGTCTGACTGGAAACCGAATTTCCGAAAAGGGAGCCATGATCAAGGAAATGCCAGCGATTTGATTTGGTTTTCTTTGTTCATAAATTTTGCTGAACTACATTTGTCCTTAAAACTAGATTCGGCAAAAAGAGCATCTAAGGCCGATTTTGCCGAAGATTAAAGACATAAGCTAGAACTTCAGCTACAGCTTTAAATAGGTTGGGAGGAATGGTCTGATCTATCTCCACCTCTTTAAATATAGTTCTTGTAAGAGGAGGATTTTGCACAATTATAACATCGTTTTCTTTAGCAAGTTCGCGGATTTTTTTGGCAATTAAACCTTTACCCTTAGCTACCAATTTTGGGGCATGCATCTCCCCCTGTTTATATTGCAAAGCCACGGCATAATGGGTCGGGTTGGTAATCACCACATCGGCTTTAGGTACCTCTTCCATCATCCGGCGTTGTGCCATTTCTCGCTGTATCTGCCTTATTCGACCCTTGATCAGGGGATCACCTTCCATCTGTTTCTGTTCATCTTTGACCTCTTGCTTGGTCATTTTCAAGCCTTTGATATGCTCAAATTTTTGGTATAAAAAATCAAGAAATGCCATAGCCACAAAAGCCATGGTTACCAACATCATTACTTCCATGATATCCAAAGCCATGGATTCAACGATAAACTCCATATTGGTTGCAGCCAAACCCATAATGCGCTCTGAACTGTCTTTCAACGCATAATAGACCACAAATGAAATTACACTCATTTTGATTATGGATTTAACCAACTCAACAATTGAGCGCATGGAAAACAGCCGTTTTATACCGGAAATAGGATTAAGTTTTGAAAGTTTTGGCTGTAGAGGTTCTAAAGAGATGATAAAACCGTGTTGAATAATGCCGGATAAAATTGCAAAAATTATAAATAGAGCAAAAAATGGCCCTAAATCAAGCATATACTCCTTAACAATTCCATCAAGCAGAACACTTATTCCCTTGGGAGTCATGTCTCCTGAGATAGAACCTGAGAGAAAAAAACGCATTTTGGTCTGTAGGGAGTTCCACATTACCTCCCCTTGAAAATAAAAAAGCATGGTTGCTGCAATAAACAACATAGCAGTGCCCACCTCTTTTGAGGAGATAACCTGACCTTTATTTGTAGCATCCGAAAGCCGTTTTTCTGTGGGGTCTTCGGTTTTGGAGTCTTGGTCGGTATCTTCTGCCATGGTCTATAAGCCACCCATTTTGTATCAGAATATTTTAAGATATTCGGTTATAAGCCAAGAACCTTATTAGCCAATGCGAAAAATCCGTTAACTTCTCGCGCCATGACCTGAGAAAAAAGTGTCATGGTGAGGCCCAATACAATAAAACCGATCATTTGGGCTATGGGCATAGCTAAAAAGAAAACCTGAATTTGTGGTGAGGCGCGGTTTATCAGACCCATACCGAGATAGAGCAGCTTTGTTGCAGCGATAATTGGTGCAGCTATAATAAGTGCTAGCTTAAAAAGTTGTAGCAGGCCGGCAATACCGGCTCTCAACATCCCATCTCCTGCTGGCAAACCACCTCCAAGGGGCATGGTTTTAAATGAATTTGCTATGCCCTCAATTAATAAATGGTGCCCATCAAGGTTAAGAAATAGCATTAAAACAACCAAGTATAGCAGGTTACTCAACACACCTTCTTGCATACCGGAGGTGGGGTCCATAACCATGGCCATGGATAGCCCCATCTGAAAGCCAATCAAACCACCTGCAACCTGTACTGACACTAAAACCCAGTGCACCAACATACCAAAAACAGCACCGATAACCACTTCGGTAACTCCAGCCCCTACCATCATTGGCACAGAAGCCTTGCCCTCCAATGCCCAAGGCGATACCAGAGGAAAAGCTACCAAGGATATACCCAGCAAAAGAGCTGTTTTAATGCGCCTTGGACCAACAGCACGGGAGAAAAAAGGGGCTGACAAAAACATGCCGGAAAAACGCGATACTATCAAAATATAACGCTCCACCTGACCGATGGAGAGCCCTAAAAAGTCCATCAGTGCAAAAGGATCCATTGGGCTAGTTGATCATGTTGGGGATGGATTCAAAAAGATGGGTAAAATAGTCCATCAAAGTTTGAAGCATCCAGGGTAGGGAGATCATGAGAGCGAGAAAGGTGGCGAGAATTTTAGGTATAAAGGTTAGTGTCATCTCTTGAATCTGGGTAACAGACTGAAAAAGGGAGATCAAAATACCAACCACCAAAGCAGTCAAAAGCATGGGCGCTGAGATCATCATAGCGATCCGCAACGCATCTACCACCATCTGAATTACGGTCTCTACTGGCATGATAGAAGCTCTTAAAAACAAAATTTATATAAACATCACCTCATGCTAACTGATTTTCCAGCATAATTCACGGTAATATTGAATTTCCTGATCACAGTGCGCCTTTCTAGTTCTATATAAAAGGAAAATTAGCATTTCGATAACAAAAATAAAATAAAAAATTCATGGTAAGAACCGTTTTGTCCGATCCGTTATTTAAGTGTGCATGGATATTTTCGACTAATGGAGAGCTTTGAGAGATGAAACATTTTATCACCAGCTATCATAGACCTACAGTATTTACCAGCCTTGTAATGCTATTTTGCATGTTAAGTCTGCTGCCATTGTCAGACGCATTTGCGGTGGGAAATTGGTCTTATCCCAAATCGGAAGCAGAACGGCAAAAACGTGAGGATACCTTAGAGACTCAGTTGATAGAACAAGAGAAAAACTATCAAACTCAAGCTGAGGTTGTAGCTACAAAGCAGAGTGAGCTGACTGACCTTATTGAACAAATCAAAATTGCTAAAATCAACCTCAATTTTAAAAGTAAGCCCCTACAAGATGCCATAAAAAAATATCGCCAAGTCCAAAGTCTCTCTCTGGTTGATCCCATGGTATCTACCGAGCCACAACGCATGGAGCTACTTGAGGTAAAACGAGAAACAGCAGCTATGGTAAATGCCCACAAAGAAAAACTGAAAATTTTAACTGAGCAGCTACCCATAGCCAGAGCCCGTGTTGAGAACGCCATAAAACGGCACAACTTTATCTTAAAAGAGATAGATAGTTTAATGCGCCACAGGGATACTGTGCGAGAGTTGGTTTTTGTTAGTGTTGTTGCTGATTAATTAAACTAAATCCATTAGTTGCCACTTTTAACTAAGTTATATAGGTAATCTATATAGCCTAAAACGGCATTTGGAAGTGTATGCTTCCAAATGCCGTTTTCAGGTTGAAAACAATCACACTCTTGGGGGTTTTCCCTAAACCATTGCGTCTCTCAAAATAATTTTCTAGAATGACCCCCAATACTCTAAGGGGAGTAGTCGCCTTTGGTTTTTAGCAAAGGACATGTATCAACATAATTGGGGTTTTAATTTTGCTAAACAGAACCAAAATTACCCTGTGGTACATGTGGACCCAACTTTTTAGCTGTTTGCTATAGTTAGACTGGATGGGTTTGACGAGACTTTAGGTACAATGCCTGGGCGATGGGGTCGACCGAGGTAGTGTGCCTTTTGTTTTCGACCCCTTATAGGTTTTCTGATGACTAGCTCAATCCTGCCTTCCGCTTCTGTTTTCTTTGAAATTCCAGAACTTGCAAAATGGTTCTCAATATCTGGAACTACCATGTTGGTGATTTTTCTTGCTGAGTTGGGGGATAAGTCGCAACTGGTTTGCATGACTTTAGCTGCACGTCATCGCCCTAAACCGGTTTTTTTTGGCTCTTTGATTGCCTTTGTCTTTTTAAACCTTTTGGCGGTGGTGTTTGGTGCATCTCTTTCAACTTGGATTCCCCATAACATCATGATCTTTATCGTAACCGGACTTTTTGCTCTGTTTGGGTTGCAAATTTTAATGGCTTCCCATGAGGAAGAAGATGATGAAGAAATTGCTATTAAATCTGGGAGGGGAATTTTTTTAAGTGCTTTTCTGCTTATTTTTGTCGCTGAATTTGGTGATAAAACCCAAATTGCCGTAGCTGGAATGGCTAGTGCTGCACCCCCTTTAACCATCTGGTTGGGTGCAACATTGGCTCTGGCTCTATCGACAGCTATCGGAGTTATGGTTGGGGAACGTTTTTTAAAGCGTATTCCAATGAATTTATTGCATAAAATTGCAGGGGTATTCTTTTTACTTCTAGCAGCATTGGCTTTAACACAGTTGGATTAAAAGCTATTAATATTAGGGGTGCAGGGGGATTATCTCCCTGCTGGGTTTGGGCAAAGCCCAAGGTTTTGCCTTTGTTTTTAAGCCTTTTAAATAAAAAGCGTGGGGGTTTGGGGGCCTGCAAGGCCTCCCAAGGTTTTGCTTTTGACTACGTAAGCAATTTAAACTTGAATTCGTTGTAATAATTATAGGGGCCTTGCCCCAAACCCCACTGGAAAGTGGCATGCCCCCTTCCCAGACCCATCCCTTTAAATTTAAAAGTCTACTTAACACCCATTACCACCCGGTCTCTATGGCCATAATCTTTAACCACCGATACCTTTTTTAACCCTGCTTGTTTAAATAGATCAGCAACTGACACCCCTTGATCATAGCCGATTTCCACCACCAACCAGCCAGAGTTATTTAAAAATTTATATGCTTGGGGAATAAGGGGGCGATATATAGCTAAACCATCTTCGCCACCGTCTAGAGCCAAACGGGGCTCTCTATCTTTTACCTCTGGTTGTAGCTTTTCCATCTCATCCCTGACAATATAAGGGGGGTTAGAGACGATTAAATCATATTTGGCATCATTGGGAAGGGTAGCTGTTAAATCGCTAGCAAAAAGGGTAACACGCTCATCAAGGTTAAATTTATCACAATTTATCTTTGCAACTCGTAGGGCATCTTCTGAAATATCTACCCCAACCCCGACAGCGTTGGGAAATTCATTAAGCAGGGAGAGAAGAATAGCACCGGAGCCAATGCCAATGTCTAATATTGTGAGTTTTGCATCATGTTGGGGATAAAGTGATAAAATAGAGTCAACCAAGGTTTCAGTTTCAGGACGGGGAATTAAGACTGAACTATCAACGTAAAAATCTTGCTTCCAAAATCCTCGTAACCCAACAATATAAGCCACTGGTTCTCGTTGGGAGCGACGTTTAATGCGGTTTTTAAAATCCCCTAACTCCTGCCGATCCAGAGGGCGATCCATATCGAGAAAAAGATCCATGCGGGTGAGAGACAAGGCATCAGCCAGAAGAAGTTCCACATCTAGACGAGGATTTTCAATACCTTGCTGACCTAACCAGTCACTACCCCATTGAATTAACCGCCGTATGGTCCAGGGTTGTTCCTTGGGAGACGACACCTATTACCTATTATTGGTAATGGATAGTGAGGCTACGTTTAGGGTTCCGATGTTCAGTCTTGCCAACAGCGATGCTGTTTTCAAACGGAAGTCAGCCATATATTTGTTTGGTACTGGAGTTGCTGCTGGCAACTGAATTTTGAGTGGATCAACTTGTCTACCGTTAACCCGAATTTCATAATGCAGATGGGGTCCGGTGGCTGTACCTGTCATACCAACTTGACCAATTACCTGTCCCTGTTTTACCCGGGAATTTTTATTTAGATCTTTTGAAATACCTTTTAGATGAGCATAAGCGGTAGTATATTTATTGTTATGGCGAACTAGTACCAGATTGCCAAATCCACCTTTACGACCAGCAAAAATCACCCGACCCTGACCAGAAGCTCGAACAGGTGTTCCGGTTGAGGCAGCAAAATCTGTCCCTTTATGGGCTCTTGTGAATCCCAAAACAGGATGTTTACGACGTTTGGCAAATTTAGATGAGATACGACTGAAATCTACCGGGGCACGAATAAACATTTTACGCATGCTTCGCCCTTTGGTATCAAAATAGCCAACTTTTCCTTCTGGATTGGTGTACTGTACCGCTCTGTATTTTTTGCCTTGATTGACAAATTCCGCAGCTATGATATCACCTTCACGAACTCGTTCGTTCTCGAAATATTTAGCTTCACGAATAACTGTAAAACGGTCTCCGGTTCTAATATCACGAGCAAAGTCAACATCCCACTCAAACAGAGCAGCCAATTTAACCGCCATGACTTTTGTAAGACCAGCATGTTTACCAGCTAAAAATAGGGAGCCATCACCACGAACCAATCCGGATATGGTCTCCAAGCGGATGTCGTACTCTTTCTTTTCAATTTGTGCTACAAAATTGTTGTTTGCGTCCCGAGTCACCCATAAAATATGCTCATCGTCCATTGGGTACTTCAAGCCACTCAGGGTTCCATCTGGAGATAAAGCGAGCTTGAGTTCATTACCGGGTTTTAAGTAACGTGCTAAATCAAATACTGGTTTTGTCACTTTGGCAAGTTGCACTGCAGTTGCACGAGATATATTTCTCCGAGCTAAAACACCAGTTAGATAATCACCACGGCGAATTTCAACTTTAACCAGTTTGGCAGCATCTTTAAAAACAATTTTTGCTGAGCTGTCAAATGAAGCTTCAGCATATTGGTTGGTTGTCTGTGGCAGGTTTTCAAGATTGTTATCTAGCTGTGCACTAAACTCCCCATCGTTTTTCTTGATGACCGTCATAGTCCGATCATTGCTAATGGGATAGGCAAGGGCAATGAGCTTGTTATCATTGTTGAAAACTAGCTTGAGCAACTTACCCCGTTGTAAATTGCTTGCTAGGTTATATACCGGTTTTGCTCCACGAGCTACCGCATAGACAGTGGACAACGGAATTCGTTGCCGTTGTAGGAGAGTAGAAAGTGTATCTTTGTGACCTACTCGCTCAATAACAACCTTGTTGTTAAGCTTTGCCCATCTGCGATTTACCTTTAGGGGACGACTGTCAGGAATACTAAAGGAGCTTGATTTATCAACCCCAAGAGAAGCTAGCTGAACTGACTCTTCAGGGTTTCGTTTGATAGGGGTTGTTGTTGGAACTTGTGGGTTTGAGCCATTAGATTGGACATTCTGTTTTACTTGACGAATAGGCGGAGGCGTTGGAGCCTGAACAGGTTGTCCTTCATTACGCAATATCCAGCTAAGAAAACTAGAAGGTTTCTCAATACTACTCGAACCAGTGCTCGCATTTAAAGCGCCGTTAACAGCAATAAAGCCAACTGTCAAAATAGCAAACAGTATGATCGGGAATTGGCGTTTACTCGTCTGTTGTAGGACACGAGCAATTCTAGGATCTCTACCAGGATATGAAGACATCGTTAGTGCCGGTTTTTTTTGATTTTTTATTGTTCCAGCAAGCATACTTACTCTCGCCATAAGCTAAAGTTAAGACCAGACAAAATTATCCAACTGACTACTGTTAATGTTGGAGTGAATGCAAATGTCGGTCCGTTTCTTTAATCTTGGTCCTAAAAATTTTAAAAACTAGTTAAAACAACGTTGTAATACTAATTCCATCAATATGTCCAAAAGGTTGAACATTATACTATGAAAAATATCTAACTTACAATGAAAAAATGTTTCTAAATTCTATTGTTACTTACAATAATTCTATCCACTCACATAAATTTTCCAAGGCTCTTTGACTCAAAGCTGGTTTTCGTTGTTTTTTTGGCAAAGGTTTATTAAGAGGAGGAAATAAGCCAAAGTTAACATTCATGGGTTCAAATGTGTTGTTTTGTCGTGGTTGTGTTACATGGTTTAAAAGTGCGCCATGGGCTGTAACTGCTGGTGGTAGTGGTGGTGGAGGAAAGTCAGCAGCAGCTCTTGCCATAAAAATTCCTGCTAAAAGACCACAAGCAGCAGACTCTACATAGCCCTCAACACCTGTAATTTGGCCTGCAAAAGAAATGTTGGGATCGGCTTTCAAACGTAAATAACTGTCTAATAATTTAGGAGAATCAATAAATGTATTGCGATGAATGGCTCCAAGACGTTCAAACTCAGCATTTTCCAAGCCGGGAATGGTGGTAAAAATCCGTTTTTGTTCCCCCCATGTCAGTTTGGTTTGAAAGCCTACCATATTCCAAAGAGTTCCAAGCCTGTTATCTTGGCGAAGCTGTACTATTGCCCAGGGCTTTTCTGCTGGGTTGTGGGGATTTGTCAAGCCAACAGGTTTAAGAGGTCCATAACGAAGTGTCTCTATACCCCGCTCTGCCATTACCTCTATAGGCAGACACCCTTCAAAATATGCTGTTTTTTCGAAAGATTTAAATTCAACTTTTTGTGCTGCCAATAAATTGTCAATAAATGTTTCGTACTGTTGGCGATTCATCGGACAATTTATATAGTCCGCACTCCCTTTATCATAGCGAGACTGTTTCCAAACTTTGCTAAAATCTATGGAGTCTTTGGCAACTATTGGGGCTAAAGCATCAAAAAATGCCAGACGCTCTGGGCCAATTTTTTTTTCTAACCATTTAGATAGTGCAGGAGATGTAAGAGGACCAGTTGCTATAAGTGTTAACTCACCCTCAGGGGGGGCGGATACTTCACCATCAACGCGGGTGATTCTATGGGCAGCATCCAAGAGATTGGTTACAGTGCTGGAAAACCCTTCTCTATCAACAGCTAAGGCACCACCAGCAGGCACTCTGTTGGCATCTGCTGCTTGCATAATCAAGCTACCCATCTGTCGCATCTCTTCATGAAGCAGGCCCACCGCATTTCTCTCTTTATCATCAGATCGCAAAGAGTTGGAACAGACCAATTCAGCACAGTTTCCAGTCTGGTGGGCAGGGGTGGAGTGTTGGGGGCGCATCTCATAGAGACGAACCGGAACCTCCTGTTTTGCTAACTGCCAAGCTGCTTCAGAACCAGCAAGGCCAGCCCCTATCACATGAACGGTTTTAAATGGCACACTCATATTACTTCTCGTACTCTCTTTATCCAAGATTCGGCAGTTGGCGGTGCGTGGCGACAACTGCCGAATCTTGGTTTATTTACCTAGCCTTAAAACCGATTATTTAGTGGAGTTTTTTTTATTCTAATTAAAAATCAATAGAGCTATTACATACTGCCAAACCACCATCTGAGCTAGCACGACCACCGCATGAGGATGAAAAACAGCCTGATAAAAATAACAGAGACGCAATTAGCACGATTTTTATTGAGAAAAGAGCTTTGATTTTCATGGTTTCACCTGTTTTTTTTCATATCTTTTTTAAAAGTTGTTTATTTTTTATGGGTTATTAAATTTTTCTACTACGCAATTTATCCGGTCATTGGTAGGTAAAGTACGTTCCCAGTTATAAAAACCCCAAAAGGACGGGGTTTTTATAACTGGGAACTAATATACTCGCCGGGGCTTTTTTTCAAAGGCGAAAAAAAGCCTTTTGAAATCCGGCTTTACAGCAAAACCTTGGGCTTCGCCCAAACCCACCAGGAAGATGATCTCCCTGGACCCACACTAGTTGTTATTATTTATACGATTTTCAGCAGAAATTAAAGCTTTTTTTACCGTCTCAAAAGCAGTGCCACCTAACGAAACCCTGGCGTTTACCGATGCCTGCACAGTTAAAACTTTTGCAACGTCCGCCTCGATTCTACTATCTACCTCTTGCATTTTTTCCAGGGTAAGTTCGTCCAAAGTTTTGTCACTATCGACACATATTTTTACAATACGTCCCGAAATAGCATGAGCCTCTCTAAAAGGAATATTTTTCTTTACTAGATAGTCAGCCAAATCAGTCGCAGTGGTAAACCCCTCCCCCGCTGCTGCCAACATTGCCGCTTTTTTAACAGAAATACCGGGAATTAAATCTCTAAATACTCGTAAAACACCAAGAACTGTATCAATAGTATCAAAAATTGGCTCTTTGTCTTCCTGCATATCCCGGTTATAAGCCAACGGCAGACCCTTCATTAAGGTCAACAATGCCATTAAATTACCCACAACACGACCCGTCTTTCCCCTTACCAACTCCGGTATATCTGGGTTTTTCTTTTGGGGCATGATGCTGGAGCCAGTGCAAAAAGCGTCTGACAACTCCACAAAGCCAAATGCCGGAGATGACCAAAAAATCAACTCTTCTGAAAAACGTGAAAAATGGGTCATAATCAAAGCCGCAGCACTGGCTAACTCCACCGCAAAATCCCGGTCGGAAACCCCATCTATAGAATTTTGACAAATACCTTCAAAACCCAATTGGGTTGCAACCCACTCCCGGTCCACGGGAAAAGGGGTGCCAGCCAAAGCTGCTGATCCTAATGGTAGCTGATTTAAACGTTTGCGAAGATCAACCAACCGCGCAAAATCCCGGTCAAACATCTCAAAATAGGCCAAAAGATGGTGGGCAAAACTTATTGGTTGGGCATTTTGCAGGTGGGTAAAACCTGGCAGAATAGTCTCAACATGTTCTTTGGCTAAATTCAGCAGGTTTTGTTGTACCTCCCTGATAGCCAACCCCATGGCATCCACTTCATCACGAAGATAAAGCCGAATGTCGGTTGCCACCTGATCGTTACGGGATCTCGCTGTGTGCAGTTTACCTGCTACAGGGCCTATCAACTCTTTTAAACGGCTCTCCACATGCATGTGGATATCCTCTAAAGAGTCGTCAAATGGCAGTGTACCCTCTGTAAGTTCTCCTAAGACCAGATCCAACCCATTGATAATCTCAACTACATCTTGGACAGCAATTATCCCCTGTCGGCCCAACATTTGGCAGTGGATTTTAGAAGCGAGAATATCATGGCGATATAGCCGGGAATCATAGGCTATGGAAGAGGTAAAAGCCTCGACAAAAGCATCGGTAGATTGAGTAAACCTACCTCCCCACAATTTTTTTGGTTCTGAACTCATGACCCTTTTCGCAACATAGCATTAATACGAATACGCAAAGCATTTAGTTTGATAAAGCCCGCGGCATCTCCTTGATCATATGCCCCTTTATCGTCCTCAAAGGTGGCAATTTCAGGATCAAATAGACTTTTTTCCGATTTGCGACCCACAACAGTCACGTTGCCCTTATAGAGTTTCAACCGTACTACACCGTTTACATTGGCTTGGGAGGCATCAATCATGGTTTGCAGCATGGTACGTTCTGGGCTAAACCAATAGCCGTTATAAATAAGAGTGGCATATCTTGGCATCAATTCATCTTTTAAATGCGCAACTTCACGATCTAAGGTTAAAGATTCCATAGCTCTGTGAGCCACACCAAGGATTGTGCCACCTGGTGTTTCATATACACCACGGGATTTCATACCCACATAGCGATTTTCTACTAAATCTAAACGACCAATACCGTTTGTACCCCCCAGCTCATTTAAACGGGCCAACATATTAGCCGGCGATAATGATTCGCCATCAATTGCTACCGGATCACCTTTCTCAAAGCTTATTTCAATATAAGTTGACCTGTCTGGTGCGTTCTGGGGAGAGACGGACATAACAAACATATCTTCATCTGGTTCTGCAAAAGGATCTTCTAGCACCTTGCCTTCAAATGAGATGTGTAGAAGGTTTCTATCTGATGAATAGGGAGACTCTCCCCGTTTATCACGGGGAACGGGAATATTATTTTTATCGGCATAAGCCAAAAGTTTATCCCGTGAGTTTAAATCCCACTCCCGCCAAGGAGCAATAATTTTAATATCGGGACGAAACGCATAATAACCCAGCTCAAAGCGAACCTGATCGTTACCCTTACCTGTTGCCCCATGAGATACAGCTTCGGCACCAGTTTCGTTGGCAATTTCAATCTGCCGTTTGGCAATTAAAGGCCGGGCGATGGAGGTGCCAAGATGATAAACTCCTTCGTAAAGAGCATTGGCTCGATACATGGGAAAGACAAAATCCCTGACAAACTCTTCTTTAAGGTCTTCTATATAAATCTCTTTAATACCAAAATTTTCCGCTTTAACCCTGGCCTCTTCCAACTCTTTACCCTGGCCCAAATCAGCAGCAAAAGCCACAACTTCACACTGGTATTCGTCCTGCAACCATTTGAGTATAATTGAGGTATCCAAACCACCAGAATATGCTAAAACAACCTTATTGATTTTATCAGACATTATGCTAACTCCTTGTAAAACTCGTATACCTGCCTCTTGTGTTACTAAAAATCAAGCCAATAACCATTCCAAAATTGCTTTTTGTACATGCAGGCGATTTTCTGCTTCGTCCCAAATAACTGATTGGGGTCCGTCCATAACTTCACTGCTGACCTCTTCACCACGATGTGCTGGCAGACAGTGCATAAACAGTGCATCCTCCTGGGCCAGTTTCATCATGGCACTATCAACACAAAATCCTTCAAAAGCCCGTAGACGACGCTCTCTTTCAGCCTCTTGACCCATGGAAGTCCACGTATCTGTAATAACCAGATCAGCAACATTGGCAGCCTCTCTGGGATCTTTGGTAAGTTGAATCGAGCCCTCCCCTTGTATTGCAATCTCTTTATGGGCTTTCTCAATTACTTTTGGGTCAGGATCATAACCAGCAGGACAGGCAAGAGACAACTGGCAGCCAACCTTGGAGACAGCCATAATCCAAGAGTGGGCCATATTATTGCCATCACCAATCCACGCTACTTTACGACCTCTTAAAGAGCCACGTTTTTCTTGATAGGTAAAAATATCGGTAAGTACCTGACAGGGATGAAAATCGTCTGATAGACCGTTAATAACCGGAATTGAAGCACACTTTGCCATGGTTTCAACATTTTTATGGGCAAAGGTGCGAATCATCAAACCGTCTAAATAACGGGAAAAAACCTTGGCACTATCGGCAATATCTTCACCACGGCCTAGTTGAATCTCTTTAGATGAGAGAAAAAGAGCGTGACCTCCCAACTGAAACATTCCCACCTCAAACGAAACCCTGGTACGAGAAGATGGTTTTTCAAAAATCATCCCCAAGGTTCGACCTTTCAAGGTGTGTGTGACCTTTCTTGCTTCAACAGCCCTTTTTAGGGTTGAAGCTCGGCTAAAAAGCCGTTGAATTTCATCGGGAGTAACATCTGACAGAGAGAGAAGATCCCGTTTTTTCTCTTGAATAATAGCCATGGTTAGCACTTTTAAAAAAAATTAAACCCGGACACCAAACATCTTATCCGGGTTAGGGATGCCCAAATAAATTATCTAAAAAACATCAGCAATTGCATGGTCAAGTATAGAAACCGCCTCATCGATCTCTGCAAAACTAACTGTCAAAGGTGGTAAAATACGGATTATAGTTCCCATTTGGCAGCTAAGCAAAAGACCTCTGGTAAGAACAACACTTACCACATCTTCGGCTGGAGAGTTTAGCTCTATGGCAGCCATTAAACCCTTGCCACGTACTGCTTTAACCAGTTTATGATGATCCATTATCTCATTAAGCTTCTTTAATAGATAATCCCCTTTAGAATTAACTTCACTAAGAACATCATCATCAAGAAGAACACCCAGAGTTGCCAGAGCAGCAGTAGATACCAACGGACTGCCACCAAATGTCGAACCATGAGTACCGGGGGAGAATGCTTTTGCCACCTCTTTTGAAGCTAAACAGGCACCCATAGGCAGTCCCGAAGCTAACGCTTTGGCACAGGTCATGATATCTGGCACCACATCCGTCCATTGGTGGCACCACATTTTACCTGTCCGCCCCATTCCTGTTTGCACCTCGTCCAAAATCAACAGTAAACCCTCATCATCGGCAATCTTACGCAAAGCTGCCAGATAACCATCATCAGGAATCTGTATTCCTGCCTCACCTTGAATAGGCTCTACCAATATTGCAGCGGTATAGGCGGTAATTGCATTTTTAATCGCCTCAATATCGTTGTATGCAGCATAGCGAAACCCAGGAACCAATGGATCAAAGCCACGGTGAACCTTTTCTTGGCCCGTTGCAGTTAAGGTAGCTAGAGTTCGACCATGAAAGCTGTTTATTGCGGTGATAATCTCAAAACGGCTGGTATTACCACTATCACGCATACTTTTTCTTGCCATTTTAATAGCAGCTTCATTGGCTTCTGCACCGCTATTACAAAAGAATACTTGATCTGCAAAACAGGTTTGGGTCAGGCGATCTGCCAATTTTTCCTGGGCAGGAATTCCATATAAATTAGATGTATGAATCAAACGACCTGCTTGTGTACGTATTGCTTCTACCACTTTTGGATGACAATGGCCCAGATTATTTACCCCAATACCAGAGAGAAAATCTAGATAGCGCTTGCCATTTTCATCCCAAATGATGGTTCCCTCACCATGATCAAACGCGATGGGAAACCGACTATAGGTTGGCATAACAGATTTATTGTTGCTCATAACTATCTCACTTGTACGGATTATCCTTAGGTTCGGTAGTTGACAGTGTGGGTTACGACAACTGCTGAATTAAGGATTATAAACAGATAAAAACCTTATGTTTAACAGCTTTAAAAGGGTAATAGCAAGCAGGAATAAATTTATCTTAACTCTCAACTAAAAAAACCGGAGCCAAACAGTAGGCTCCGGTTTTTTTAGTTGTTTTTATCGGGTATAGATCCGAATATTTCAAATTGTTAAATAAATAAAGAAATATCTGCCTCTTGTGCAACTTCAAAAAATCTTGCTGCACCAGCATATTCAATACCATCAAGAAGTTCAGAATGTTTAAAATCAAACAGATCAACGGTCATTTGACATGCGATCATATGAACATCAGACTCAACGGCCATATCATACAACTCTTCAATGCTAGCAACACCCTTGCTTGCCATTTTTTGTTTCATCATGACAGTTGCCATACTTTCCATCCCTGGTAAAGCCTGAATTAATACCGGCATGGGAATTGGCATTGGCATTCCAGGATTTCCCAGTGGAGAAATTTTTAAGTTGCGCTCTTTTTTAAGAACCTGAAGTCCATAAAAGGTCCAAAAAATCGTAACTTCATAATCAAGAGCCGCAGCAGTTGTAGCCAGGATAAGGGGGGGATAGGCAAAATCCAAAGTGCCTTTAGTAGCGATAATCGCCAACTTTTTCTGATCAGCCATCTCTCTTCTCCTTAATCAAGTCTTGCGAATTTCAAAGTGATAGATGTTGTTCTCTTCTGAAGATGAAACCAACTCATTACCAGTTTGGTTACAAAAAGACTCAAAATCTTTAGCAGAACCAGGGTCTGTAGCTTCAATTGCCAAAGTCTGACCAGCCTCCATGGATTTGAGAGCTTTTTTAGCACGAAGTATAGGAAGAGGACAATTGAGTCCTTTTGCATCTAGGGTTGTATCAGCCATTTCTATCTCCTTGAAAATTTGACCCACTGAGAATAGACTCATTGGGCTTGGTATTTGCTGCCATTGTGTATATTAGAAAAACACTATAATCTGAAATTGCCTTCACTTTCCATGATAATTTGCAATTATTTGATAATTTTTTATTATGGGTAGATTCATAGTTAATTTTCAGCTAGGACATGAGATCATGTTTTAGTTATTTTTCAATAGCAACATAAAGTCATTTCATGGGATAGCAACAACATGGCAACAATGCTGATTGTCGTTGGGTTTTTAGTAGTCCTTTTTTGGGGACTGCTCAGATTAAGAGAGATTCGGGAAAGTGCCGTTCAAGATATTGCAGAACCGGATAAGACCGCATTGTTGCTGGGTCTTTTTTACACTTTAAGTGCTGCATGCCTGCAATATTACCGCGATCGAGGCAGTTATCCAGAATCGGTTATTGGTGGACAAAGCAGTCTTATTGAACTGGGGTATTTAAAAGGTACAACCATGGCGGACTTAACCCCTGCGGTTAAACTTTTCTCCATCGTTGTATCAGATAAAGGAGGGGTTGGAGTCTGTCTTGCCCATACCACAGCCCAGATGGCCAATGAGATTGTAGGCCGAGCAAAAGAGACCGATAGTCTTAATAAATTTGTCGATTATCAGTCTGGTGAATTTGCTAAATTGGAAACCCCTGTCCCAACCCTAACCGCCAACCTTACCATTCCCCTACCCATTGTGCCTATAGGTATGGCTATTGCGGGTTCAGATAGAATTGACGACGGTATGGTCTCCAAGGAGGCTGCTGCCGCTGCTGCCGGGAAACCTTAGCCTGGATGCTTGTATTTTCAAACATCCAGGCTGTGCCTGGTTCCTAAGGGCGGATGACCTGCGCTTGTTTGCGAATACTTTTGGCAATATTACGAGCTGCTTCTTCGTCGTTTGGCTGGTCTATCCAAGTACTAATAGTTTTTTGTTGTTTTAAAACAACAACATCAACCTCACCATAAGGATCACGACCGGATATGTGGATGTTAATCCGATATCGGTCAATGTTGTTTGCAGGGTCAATCTTCCAATCGGTAGCAATTAACCCTCCATCACGGTTAACAGCCATGATGGGCATACCTAAAACAACTTTTAGGGCGCCAGCAAAAAGTTTGTCTCCTCTAACCCGAACACTATCTTTGGAGCTACCCTTATCGCCAAATATTCCATCCTTAGAAAAAGATAATAACCCTTTCTCACCTTTTACATAAGTTGGTCCTGACTCCTCTGCCTCATCTATATCGTACTGTACTTTACCAAAACCAGATACTTCAGTGTGTTCATCTAGTTTACCTTCACTGGTAAACATTTTTTTGGAACAGCCAGAAATAGCAATAAACATGGATGCGAGAGCCAAAATAAAAAATTTATTTTTCATCGTCTTAATCTACCTTTTTCAAATCAATACTGACTATTAAAATATTAACGCAACTATACTCTGGATATTTCTTAAATCACAAGAACTCTCTTGGACTATTTTTTAGACAACTTGCCTCAAAATTGTGCTACCCCGCCTAATAATCACTCCTTGTTCATAAATAAAAATTAAAATCTTTTCCATATATTTAGTTATATCTCATATATATCATATAGTTGCAATAGTGGCATAATTATTCTGTACAAGAGATTGGTATAAGTTGTTTTGTTTTAGCAAAAATCAAAACAACAATTTCTCAGCCCAGAATAAAAGGAAAAAAGACAATGCATATTTCACTAAAAAAAATGGGGTTGGTTATTGGTATCATGACCATCCCTGCTACCTCACTAGCCAGCCCGGCAGATAGTGGTATTGAACTTTCTGCCAATGTTGCTATGACCTCAGATTATGTATGGCGCGGTGTTTCCCAAACTTCAGAGGGTCCAGCTATTCAGGGTGGCTTTGATCTCTCCCATAAAAGCGGAGTCTATCTTGGTACTTGGGGATCTAACATAAATTTTGGTGATTCTCAGATGGAGCTTGATCTATACGGAGGTTACGCTACAGAGTTTAGCAGTGGTTTGGGATTGGATGTTGGTTTTATTCAATATTATTATCCCGGTGGTCTGAGTAGTAATGAATATGATTTTACCGAGTTTTATTTGGGAGTTAGCTATAGCGTTGCAGGGGTGGGCCTAAGTACAAAATACTCCTATTCACCTGATTTTGGTGCCACCGTACCCGATCAATCTGCCCAATATATCGAGGCAGGTATAGATTACACCATGGGACCAGTTACTGCTGCTGCCCATTATGGCCACAGCTTTGGTGATGCCTTTACAACCCCGGACAGTTACGATGATTACAGTGTGGGACTCTCCACAGAATTAATGGGTCTAGGTCTGGATCTCTCCTATTACGCTACAAACGATGATGGGGAGACTCTGTTTTCTAAAAGTGCTGAAGGAAGGGTAGTGTTTGCGGTATCTAAAAGTATGTAAATATAACAAGTCAACATGGCCTTGGGTCTATTAAAGTATCACCTGTGGCTATGGCTGGGGTTTGGGGGTTATGTTTCCCCCAAGCCTCTTTTTAACAAGTTAGCAGCAATGGGGTTTGGGAAAAGGATAATTTCAATTCCCAAGCCCCACCCGTTCACGAACATCTTGAGGAGTTATCCCTTCTAACCGCAACTCCTGCAAACTTGGTGAGCGTTTCCGTTTAGCAAATTTTTGCCCCATTTTATCAAGAAGCAGACGGTGATGGTGGTAGGATGGAGTATCAAGCCCCAGTAGAGCCTGTAGCAGACGGTGGATATGGGTAGCGTGGAACAGGTCTTGTCCACGAATAATATGGTTTATCCCCTGGATATGATCATCAACGCTTACTGCCAGATGATAGCTTGTGGGTGTCTCTTTGCGCGCCAGTACCACATCACCAAATATTTGGGGTGTAGCAGTTATCACCCCTTTTTCGGAATCTCTCCAGGTTAGCTCCCCTACCCTGGCAACAGCCTTTTGCATATCCAGACGTAGGGCATAGGGTTTTTTGTTGCTGATAAATTGTTGTTTAAGCTCAGGCTTCTTCCTAGATTCGGCAGTTGGCGGTGCGTGCATGGCGTAAGATATTGGTTTATCTGGTGTATCAGGGGAAATCGCGGTCACCTTGTTGGTGATAAGACTTTCCCCTGATATGCCAGGTGAATCAATAGCTTGCGTCAGGTGCGTGGCGACAACTGCCGAATCTAGGCTCAAACCACGGCAACTACCGGGATATATAGGACCATCTGGTCCCAACTCGGCAATACCCAGCCTGGCCCTGGTGTTTGCAATATCTTTGCGGGAGCAAAAACAGGGGTAGAGCAGTCCCTCACTTGCTAATATTTCTAGTGCAGCAGCATAGTCATCCATATGTTCCGACTGTCGACGCACTGGTTTTTGCCATTTGATACCCAACCAATTGAGATCTTCTTCAATGGCCCTTGCATATTCAACCCGGCAGCGTCCCGGATCAATATCTTCAATGCGGAGGAGAAAATCCCCACCTTTTAAAACAGAGTCATACACTAAAAGTGCTGAATATGCGTGACCCAGATGTAGCAGACCTGTGGGACTGGGGGCAAAGCGGGTAACTATCATTTTTCAACTATTTCGGGTTGCCAACGACGTTTAGGATTGGGAATCAAGGCTGGTACTGCACTGCGATAGCGGTCGTACTCCTCTCCATAAAGAGCCGATAGCCTCCCCTCCTCCCACCCCATACCTATCAACAGATAGGTTGTAGCAAATATGTTGGTAATCAACATGGCCTCATTTTGGGTACGGGACCAGAGTAACAGTAAGACGCTGCTATATATTGGATGACGGACAAATTTGTGCATACTTGAGTATACCAGTGGCTCTACGGCTATTTTTTCTTTGCGAAATCCCTTCCAAACCTGTTTTAAACCGGCAAAGCGCATGATATCATAAGTAGAGAGGCTCCATAACAGCAGCAATAAACTGGCTCCTTGAACTAACCCAAGCAGCCATTTAATGGCCCCTTCTGGTTGAAAAACAGGCTGTGTTGCTAGATTTTGTTGGGCAAAATAGAGAACTTCCCCTAAGGCTATCGTGGCAATTATATTATATATCAAGCGTTCCCAGGGTGCTAATGGACCTAGAAAGCGTTTCCATGGTGCTTTAAATGTTTCTGATGCCATGAATGAGTGGGTCAAGCCGAATAATAGCCAAAAAAGACCGTATGCGGTAATATCTACAATTGATGATTGCATGATTGCTACATGTCCCATAATATGTGCCATTCAAAATAGAAATAAATTGGGGCTTTGCCCCAAACCCCAACTGGGCGGGGAGCTATCCCTTTCCAGATCCATCCCCTTAAAATTAAACAACAATGGGGGGGATGAGATAATAACAACATCTAAGGGAGCACATGGCTATGCCCGAGTTTAAGTATACAGAAGTTCTTAACCCAGGACCAGACGGTGCTGAATACAGATCATTAACTCGTGATTATGTGGAGATAGGTCAGTTTAACTCGGAACAAATTGTAAAAGTAGTACCCGAAGGACTAACCTTGCTGGCCCAAACAGCTTTTCAGGATGCATCTTTTTTACTGCGTACCAGCCATTTGCAACAGTTGCGAAACATATTAGACGATCCTGAAGCATCTGATAATGATCGTTATGTGGCAATTGAGCTACTGAAAAATGCCAATATAGCCGCAGCTAATATTCTGCCAAGCTGTCAAGATACTGGAACAGCGGTGGTAATTGGCAAAAAAGGCCATAGAGTTTGGACTGGTGGCGGTGATAAAGAGGCTCTATCTCGGGGAATATACAACACCTACGCAACTGCAAATCTGCGTTATTCCCAAGTTGCTCCTGTAACGGTGTATGACGAAAAAAACACAGGCAACAACTTGCCAGCCCAAATAGATCTTGAGGCTACCGATGGCGAAACCTATAAATTTCTTTTTATGGCAAAAGGTGGGGGATCAGCCAATAAAACCTTTCTGTTTCAACAGACAAAGGCTCTTTTAACCCCGGAAAAACTAGCAAGCTTCTTACAAGAGAAGGTTAAAACTCTAGGAACATCAGCTTGCCCACCCTACCATCTTGCGGTGGTTATTGGTGGTCTCTCCCCAGAGATGAACCTAAAAACCGTAAAACTGGCTTCCGCCCGTTATCTGGATCGTCTGCCATCCCTTGGCGATGGTTTAGGATCGGCCTTACGAGATAGAGTATTAGAAGAGCAAATTTTATTGATGACACAAAAATTGGGCATGGGCGCACAGTTTGGCGGTAAATATTTTGCCCATGATGTAAGGGTAATACGTCTACCTCGTCATGGAGCCTCATGTCCCGTAGGCATCGGTGTTTCCTGCTCTGCTGATCGAAATATACTAGGGCGTATCGACCGTGAAGGTATTTGGCTAGAGGCCTTGGAGACCGATCCGGCACGTTTTCTTCCAGATACAAAGCCAGAGGCTTTAAGCTCCGGCGCGGTTCATATCGACCTTAACCAACCCATGAAAAAAATCCGTGAGACCCTATCGGCACTAGAGATAACAACCCGGGTAATGCTAACCGGACCCATAGTAGTAGCCCGTGATATCGCTCACGCCAAGATTCAAGAAAAGCTAGACAGTGGCGAAAAAATGCCAGACTATTTCCAAAACCACGTAGTATATTACGCCGGCCCGGCAAAAACCCCAGAGGGACTATCATCAGGCTCTTTCGGACCCACAACTGCTGGTAGAATGGATAGTTATGTAGAAAATTTCCAGAAAAACGGTGGCTCCTTCGTAATGCTAGCCAAAGGCAACCGCAGTCCCCAAGTAACCAAAGCCTGTAAAAAATACGGTGGTTTCTACCTAGGCTCCATAGGAGGAGCAGCAGCCCGTCTGGCACAAGACAGCATTCGCAAGGTAGAGGTAATAGACTACCCAGAGCTAGGGATGGAAGCAGTACATAAAATTGAGGTAGAAAATTTTCCAGCGTTTGTAATAGTAGACGACAAAGGCAACGACTTTTTTGCCCAGTTTGGGCTGTAATACAGATAAAATAACGTTATAAAGTTAAAATGTTATCTGTAGGAGCGAGCTTGCTCGCGATTTTTATCAGCAAAATAAATTCGCGAGCAAGCATCCAACTGGAGATGTACCCATCCCCGTAAATTCAGTATTATATCCTAGAAAATTTCAGCAGTTCATTAGTCTTTGTCGTTAGTGGGTTTATTGCGATTCCGTGAATAACTTAAATACTCTTTTAGGTCAAAGCTTGCACCTGCGAAACTGAGTTTCATACCTATGAAATCAGTAATTTTCTTCTCGGTGCTTATCTCATCATCGTTTTCGTTGAGGATTTTTTCAAGCATATCCAACTGAAAGCCTCAAAACGTTATGGCCGTTACTTAAGAACCACCGAAGACAACGAACTCAAAATAGACCGGGATACAATCCGCAAGGCGGCTCGGTTTGACGGAAAGTGGGTCATCCAAACCAACGATGACACCATCACCGTTGAGGAAGCCGGCTTTGGCTATAAATCGTTGCTGATCATTGAACGCTGCTTTCGATCTCTCAAGACAAGCGTAATCAATATGTCACCCATGTTTCACCGTCTCGCAGACCGAGTGGAAGCTCATGTTAAGATTTGTGTGTTGGCTCTGCTCATTGAACGGGTAGTAGAGCTGACTTGTGAACAGCCTTGGCCCCGAGTTCGAGAGATCCTGCGTACCTTGCAGATAAGCGAATACCACACCGAAAATTTTCAATTCTTTCAGCGAAATTTACCAACTTCCAAGGTTTCTGATATCTTCAAAAAACTAGAAACACCTTTACCTAAAAGGGTTTACAACATTTCCACCCGCTCTGACCCAGTGAAAACGGTGTAGGTACACGCCATTTCTTCCAGCTGCACGTAACTATGCGGTAACACTGGCGTATTCACCATGTCTGTACCTACTCACCCGAAACTCAGGTAAATTTGGCTACAAAAAATATTGGTAATGATCTGAGATATGCTTAATTCTAGCAAATTTGATATAAGATCTTACTGAAATATTGTTACCACTGGTGTTCTTATTTTTTTGCCAGAAAAGGTACAAGTTTATGGAATGAGGTTGGTGTTAAAATTGCTGTGGGAAACTTTTCTGCCAAAACAAGCAGATCCTTATCCCCACTAACTAGCGCAGTATCTTTGGCACTCAATGCTAACGAAAACAGGGGTTAACTGCTCCGTTTGCTCTTTTTTTTAAACCATTAACAGCTCTGCCAACGCCTCTAACATCTCTGGCGTTTCAAACTCTAAAATCACCTTACCACGTCCATTTACACAGGTAATTGATACCCCGGTTTTTAACTCTTCTCGCAAGCGAGCCTCCATATCAACAATTACCGGATCACGCCGTCTACCCCCCCTACCCTTGCCACTGATATCCTCTTTTGCCTTATCCCCATCTGCTAAAACCTCCTCATTGCCACTAGCAGCCCCCTCCCCTACCCGACTACCATCTCCCATCTGTCGGATAATGGCCTCAGTAGCTCTCACAGATAGCCCACCATCTATTATCTGTCTTGCTAAATGCATTACTGCTTCCCCGCCCTGTTCCATACCTAACAAAGCCCGAGCGTGGCCCATACTTAACTGACCCTCTGCTACCAAATCTAAAACCTCCGTAGGCAGGTTTAACAACCGTAACATATTGCTAACTGCCACCCGGCTTTTACCAACCTGTCGTCCTACCTTTTTATGGCTATAACCAAAATTTCTTATTAAGCTTTCATAACCACGGGCTATATCAATTGGGTTTAACTCTTCACGTTGTACGTTTTCCAGTATGGCAACTTCTAAAGATTGATCATCGTTCCAATCTCTTACCAAAACCGGAATTTTACTCAATCCTGCAAGCTTAGAAGCGCGCCAACGTCTTTCGCCAGCCACCAATTCATAACGAGGTTTTTTGCTGTTTCTATCGCCAAATTGCCGGACCAAAATCGGCTGTAAAACCCCCTGCTCTTTTATAGAATCTGATAGTTCAGATAAAGATTTCTGATCTATAACACCCCGTGGCTGGTTTTTATTGGGGATAATCTGTTCTAAATCAACCTCGCGAACTTTCTCCTTTACCGACTCTAAAACAGTCTCTTCACCCAATAAAGAACCCAATCCTCGACCTAATGTTGATGCCATTACAGTGTATCCTTTTTTTGTATCAGTGCAAGTTTACATAAAATGCTACAACAGGGTTCTGAGGAAAACCCTCTAATTTTTAAAGGCAAAACCGTGGGCTTTGCCCACACCCACAAGGGCGAAGATCGCCCTGAACCCGCGAACGATTTTTAACTTTCCTGTTTTTTATTTAAAAGTTCATGGGCAAGATTAAAATATGCCCATGAAGCTTGGGACCAAGGATCATACCAAACCACGGGCTTGCCAAAGCTTGGGGATTCGCTAACTTCGAACTTTCTAGGTATGACCGTTTTAAATACCCCCTCACCCATGTGATTGCGAACTTCTTTTGCCACTTGATTATTTTGTCCTTCGCCTTCGCTAAACATTGTTAAAACCACGCCTTCAATTGTCAATTCCGGGTTAAGTTTTTTCTTGACAATATCCACTGTTTTTAATAGCTGGCTTAAACCTTCCATAGCTAAGAATTCACACTGTAGAGGTACGATAATAGAGTTAGCTGCGACCAAGCAGTTTAAAGTGAGCAATCCTAGAGATGGTGGGCAATCTAGTATAATCAGGTCGAAATTTGATTCGATAGTTGCCAAGGCATTTTTTAAGAAAAACTCCCTATTTTTTTCATTTACCAATTCGACTTCAGCACCTGCAAGGTCGGCACTGGCAGGGATTATACTTAACCATGATGGTGTAATTGTTTGTATACACTCTTGTATAGTGCTGTTACCAGCGAGAAAGCTGTATATGGTGGCAAGGCCATCTTCTTTTTCGATACCAAAACCTGTGGAAGCGTTACCTTGGGGGTCGAAATCAACAAGAAGCACTTTTTGTTCACCAGCGGCGAGAGCGGCGGCAAGATTAACTGCTGTTGTGGTCTTTCCTACTCCACCTT
>JADFYX010000049.1 GCA_015232795.1 Magnetococcales bacterium | reverse complement strand
CTGAAGAAACTCTAAAGCTTGTTCCTCGAGCTGAGGATAAGGCACCGATTGATCCGAAGATCTTCCGTTCCAAATCCAGTGAGCCGACTCAAGAACAGTCGTCCGATATCCCGCAAATTGAAAAGATACAAACTGTCGTCTCTAGAGAAACAAAACCCACATCTTCAACTCCATTCAAGGGTCAAAAGCGGGAGCAGGAGTTTGTCGAACTACTAAAAAATTTGGTCAACCAACTGCCTGAACGATCCGGTTTGCCAAGTAGAACATTGGAAAATACCATAGATGGTCTGGTTAGAACCATAACCAATGGGGCGACCCTTTCCGAACCCCAGATTGTGGAAAATCTGGGTACTCTTGGGGAACAGATCGGTAACTTGGAACTATCTTCCATGGAAGATGATGCCTTGGATGGTCTGGATGATACGTTCATGAAGTTGGCTAGCCTTCTTCAAGGGAACGACGATGCCCAGCCCTTTGTTCAACAGCCACAACCAGTCATCCCACAGTCACCATCCCAGCTTACAGGTCGAGAGTACAAACCCCTGCCAACGGATATGGGAAAGTTATTGGGATCATTTGACTTTCCAAAAGCTCACAGGCATCTTCCTCACGTTCCACATTTCGAAGATGAAACACCGAAGGAGAACAAAATCGGCCCTACCATGGAGAATCTGCTGGCTGTATTCAACCACCAACCGGTAGAAGCCCTCGTACCATCGTTAACTGACAGATCGTTGCGCTCTCAACCATCTACAGTTCGGCCAAAAGAGGATATGAACGATATGGATGAGTTGTTCTCTTCGTTTACCAAGGAACCATCAGCCAATAAATCTGATTTCAGTAGGGAGAGATACATCGAGAATATGCCATTCCAGCAAACTTTGGAGGACGTTACGCCCAAGAGGGAGGAGGCTGTAAAATCCCCAGTTGCTCATCAAGACAGCTTTGAGGGGAACAAAACGAACTTCCACACACTTATTGGGCAACACATGGCCCAAGCAACTCCCAGACGCCACTCATAATATTTGAGTCGGAAGAGAGCTGATGAAATTATCTGATAATACCATACCTATCGTTTTGCTGGAACTGGTCGCAGGAGTGATATTCCTGTTGGTGGTTTTGGTGTCCATTTGGTTGGTGGAAAATCGGGTTATTACCCTGTCCGCCTCACCTCCTGCGGTAATGTTGCCATCGTTTATTCCCTCAACATCAGGGGGAGGAGACCGAGAGAAGGCTATTACTTCTGCGTTGGTAGCCCTTGAAAAACGTGTTGGCAATTTGCTTTTAGAGCAAAAAAAAATCTCTTTGCCTATGCCCGATATCAAACATGAGCAACTGGTTAAACTAATTGATGACCGACTGGCTCAAATCAACCCCAGGCTTGCGGATCTTGATGGTAAAATGGACTCTCTTCTTTTAAGTCGAGACGATGTGCTGGAGGGAAAAATTAAAGAGTTGGATGATAAAATTGAGTCGTTGATAAAAGATCGGAACAAATATACCACTCCGCTATTGGGAGAATTGAACAGAAAAGCAGGAGCCCTTTTTTTGGATCATGATATTTATATTTCACCAATACTAAAGGTTCTCAACGAAAAGGTTGACCTGCTCCTTCTTGAGCGTGAAAAAAGCCTGGGGATGATTACTGATGACACTGGCAACAAGCCCATCAATCCGGTTCGGATTGTCAGTGAAGAGCTGAATTTACCCAAAAAAGAGACTGTACCGCCACAGATTGATCTGCCAAAGTCCGTTATAGAGCCGAATAATGAAAATATTCTTCTCAGTATCCAGGAAATCCTGACTCGGTACGATATAAAATCTATAATCAACCAGGCCAAAAATGGACTCACCCTTTCCAATGAATTTGATTTTGAGCTTGGCTCCTCTTCTCTTAGCGATAAGCAGTCGGAACGACTGGCCAGAATAGCCGATGCACTCACGGAGATTCTTCCTTGTTACACCAACTCTTCGGATAGTCTAGTTATGGAGAGGTGTCAGGGTCGTCGCAGTCCAGTCGGATTAGATGTTATTCTTATAAAAGGATTTTCCGTTGGTGACAATGTTGGTACGGAGCGGTTTAAATATAACTGGAAGCTGGCGAACACACGGGCTATTCAAGCATTGAAGGCACTTGTCACAAGTCGTCCCGATCTTATGGAGTTTTCAAACAGGGCTGGTGACTCTCTCTTTAAGTCCATGGCTCAGATGACTAAAACCGGTGCCAAACGTTCACGTCGTATCGAGCTCCAATTTGTTTTTGCAGATCAAGATGGAGGTTGATTCATGAAATGGCCTAGATTTATTTTATTGCAAATAGTCCTAACGCTTTTTTTAACACCCCTTACTTGTTGGGGAGCAGAGGCAGATTATGAGCGGGAGGCTCTGATGTTGGAAAACCTTCGGGCTGCTGTTGACCGTTTTGGCTCCAGAGATTTCAATACCATTCCACCCCGTTTTGAATTAGCGGATTTTTATCTATCCACCGGGGAATTCCCTAAGGCAGAACCTCTGCTGCATCAGGTGTTGGGTATGATGGAAAGGCAGTTAGGAGCGGAAAGTATTAACCTTTTGCCGGTATTGGATAAACTGGCCTCTCTTGATTTAAGACAAAAGCGCTTTACCTTTGCCTTGAACCTTTATAAACGTGCCATCAACATTGCAAAACGGCATTATGGTCCCAATGCTCCGCAAACCCAACAGATCGGAGAGTCCATTGCCAAAACCAGACGTACAGCACGGGAATGGCAGCATTTTAACAGTAAACAGACCCGTATGATATCTAAACGACCTGCTTTTCAAAAACAGAGCCAGCCAGTAGTCGTTCAACCAACCATCGTTCAGCCTACCGTCGTTCAATCTGTCCAACAACCTCAGCCATCAACTTCAACTATGGTTACAACACAACAACCTGTCACCGACTATGTGCCGACCTTCAGTACAAAGCAGGTTCAGGAGGTAGTTGTTGTTCAAAAAAAACCTCAACAGGCCGTACATAAGCCTCAACCAGAAACCCAGACTAGAATAGTTTCTGTAGATCAGGTTCAAGTTGCCAAATCTGAAAGCGTTCCGGTTATCAAACAGTCTCAGCCAGTTCATGTCGTTCCGGTAATTACCGAAAAACCTGCTGTTCCAAGCCTTCAGCAACCATCTCAACAAGGGCTTGCCGAACCCCAGACGGCTGTCAATGTGCAGTTGGATGAAGATGGAATTCCCATGGCTCCCAGCCTTGATCATAGATACGGTTTTTTTGTCTCTATGGGCTGTTTTTCGGATAAACAGTATGCTATTGGCCAAATAAAAAAAATCATGGCCATACCTCTTCCCGTCTATAAGAAAAGTATCCGTGGTGGTACCATGGACTGTGTTTTCAGTGGTCCTTATGCTGCTGAATATCAGGCTGAGGAGGGGGCTTCACTGGCAAGGAGTAAAGCCAATGTTTCGGATACTTTTGTTCGTCACTATTAATGATGGTGAACAGGAAAAAATACAGTACTATTAAGAGAAGAGCCACTACTACCTCCATTGCGGCGTCTCAGGCTTTTCTAAAGAGGCATAGAGAGGTAAAATTATCCGGGATTATCACCACCGATAATACAGAAATTGAGAATGAGGGTGTAAAACAGCCGAATATAACATCTTCGGAAACGGTCATTTTTAATCGGTTGGAATTGCCTGTGATACGACATAAGCATGATTTAGATCGTTGTACTGGTCGCGTACTTTCTGCTTTGGAGCAAGGGAGTATAACTGCCGAGGAGGGGCGCGAGATAGTTATGTTCTTGGGCGCACTGCGGAAAAGGTTTCACAAGGGCTGAGGACAAGGAAAAAAGATGAAGAAAGGATATTTATAAATTTATTTTTTTGGTGAATCACTATTGATGTGCTAGTCTACAACGCCATAATCTTATATGTAAAAAGATAACAGCTTTATTGAATATAAAGAGGGATGATGTCAACTGAACGATCTAAACAGGGTGGGTCCGGTTCTGCCCGTCTGAAGGGAGTTGAGGCTTTCAAGGGAGTTGCTATGTCCTTAGCGGCCAATCAGAAGCCGATCCAAAAAATGCAGGAGACATTAACTCCAGCTTTTTCCGATTCTCAACTTGTCTCTCGGGTGGTTCAGACTGAAATAGATGATCCCTGGCATGTTGAGGATCAAGTTAAAAAAAACATCCCAGAACGGTTGGAAGAGTTGGCTAAGGAAATGACCAATAAAGAGAAAGATAAACCTGAATTATGGTCTCCCTTGGAAAATTTTATTAAGGACAAAGCTTCTAAAGGAACTTCCACACTCAGTAGTGGAAGTGAACCGCAAATTATTGAAGAAGTAGCTGTCATGGAGCCTGTTACTCCCATCCACCCCCCCGGAGAACAATCGACCCAACATCACCCTTTTGTTGACCAAAACAATAACTCCGCTGCTGAGGTTGTTCTTCCGCTGGAGGTCAAGTCAAAGAGAGTAGAAATGGCGAAATTCAATCACTCAAGGACGATTCCAGTTCGGCGCAAAAGTTTTTCCAATTCTATCGGGATGCCTTTTAGCTCTACAGACAGCCCTGATTCCCAACCATCTAAAACTGCTTTTTCTTCTGAAAAAGTTAATCAAGAAAAAAGTTTTTCCGATAAGGATACTTTCTCAATACCGGCAACCTCTAAACCAACAACAGCCACTCGACCTTTTTCCAACCAAGAAAATAGAAGTCAGGAGATATCTTCTCCCGCAGTCAAAGAGGGCCTTGCCGTTGTAGAAGAGATGAGCCAAACCGATGATAGGGATCATCCCCACAGGGTAAAGACGGTTATCGCTTTGGCCCAAGCAACCATCAAACGCAAACAGGCCATGCATAGGTCGGATAGTCTGCTGGCAGCCTTTTCTGGTGAAAAATTACCTCCACCGGACATGCCGACTTACCATTCTCAAGCCAATGTAGCCGCCGCTCCTGTGCGCAATAATGGAGCTGCCAAAAAAAAACACTCTTCTGAAAAGTTACCAACCAGTTCGACCTGGCAGGCAAAACCAGTTGCTTACGATATTAGCACTGAAGATGGGAAAACTGGGACCTGGCATCTGGAAAAATCCATTAAAGTTCCTAATATCCCAAAAGATGCTCCAGAAGCCGACAACTCCAAGGCAGGTCAGGTCACACAAAAAGATGTGTCACCGATTTCTGCGACGGCCTCATCCGGTCCAGCCATATCTGCCAGATTAGTGCAGAATGAGCAAAAAAAACAAGTTCGGGTTGGAGAGGTACTTGACCCGGATTCAACAGATATTGGCGAAGTTGAATTTTGGGAAGTACCAGTAGAGACCCTTGGTGCTGGGATAGTTCAGGTGTTGGGTGATACGGTTGGCGGTGTCGTCCATTTCGGACAGGCAGTTGCAGGAGGTAAAAATAAAGGTACTATCACCCCATCTTCAGTGGTAAGCAAAACTGCCATTAATGAAAATGAATTAGTGAAATACAAGCAGGGGCAGCGTATCAAGGCTCAGATGGCGGGTAAGGTTGGGAGTGGTATCAAGAGTATATTCTCAGGTGTCGGAATGTTGACCAGGGGCGGGGTAAATATTGTTGTTGGTTCTTTGGGATGTCTTGGGGGGGCATTGGTATGTCTCTCTACCACTATTGTCGGATCCAACGAAACACAAAAACAAACAAAATTGACAAATACCCAGAAGGTAGAGGAAAATGACAGACTACCTGGGTAATGAAAAACTTCAAATAATCAAAGGGGATTTATAATGGCTAGTACCGCTGATCAAAACAGGACACTTTTTTTGGGGATTGATCTGGGTACCTCCAGAACCACGGTCATGTCCAGTCGGGGGGCAAAAGAGGTAGTCCGTTCGGTTGTGGGATACCCCAAAGATATTATCGGAGTTAAACTACTGGATCGTACCAGTATTGTTGGGGATGAAGCTCTGGATAAACGCTCATATGTCAATCTGCACTTTCCCTTGGAAGATGGTGTATTGAAAGAGTCTAGCGAGAAAGATACCCAGGCGGCTCGTGAGTTGATCCAGCATGTGATCTCTCTGGCTCACCCCCAACCTGGAGAGCGGGTTTGCGGTATTGTCGGTGTTCCGGCTCGGGCATCCATCTCTAATAAAAATCAACTGTTGCGTATTACCGACGATCTTATGAATTTCTCCATGGTGGTTTCCGAGCCTTTCATGGTCGCTTATGGTCTGAACAAACTGACCAATGCTATCATCATCGATATAGGAGCTGGTACCATAGATATCTGCGCCATGAAGGGTACAATTCCCGGTGCCGATGAGCAGGTCACCCTGATGAAGGCTGGCAACCATATTGACAGCTTTTTGGCTAATGCAGTCACCGAGTCCTACCCGGACGTGCAGATTACCCCGCTATTGGCCCAAAAAATCAAAGATCAGTACGGGTTTGTCGGCCATCCCCACCAGGATGTGATCGTCAATCTAAGATCTGGCGGCAAACCCCAACCCCATGAGATTACCAAAGAGGTCAAGGCTGCTTGCGAGACGATTATCTCTGACATTATCGAGAATGTTGAGCAGTTGATCACCTCCTTCGATCCCGAAGATCAGGAAGAGGCGGTATCCAACATCATTCTAGCAGGTGGTGGTTCCCGCCTGACCGGATTGGATGAGATAATTACCAGCAGCCTGAAGGATTATGGTCCCGTCAACGTGGTTCGGGTTTCCGATCCCATTTTCTCTGGTTGTGCTGGTGCTTTGAAAATGGCAACAGAACTGCCGGAGGACTATTGGAATCAGGTTGGTGATGTGATTGGATCTTAGATTGATGACCTTTTTTGTTGTAGGGCATCATGGATAAAAAAAGAGAGATAAAGAGGATATGAAAATGGAGAAAGAGACCCTTGAACTTAAAGAGGATGATGTTGCTCCTGAGGTTGAGGAGGAGGTAGAGGAGGAGGTAGAGGAGGAGGTAGAGGAGGAGGTAGAAGCCATTTATGTTCCTGTGGAGGATTTGGGAGGCGGAATCGTCAATGCCTTGGGGGATATGGTTGGCGGGTTTGTCGGGCTTGGTAACTCCACGGTAACTTCGCTCAAAAAAGGTGTTCAGGTTGTCAAAGATAAAGTTTCTTCTAGTTCCGCTACCGATGAAGCTTCTCCAGTGCTTGATGATGAGTTGATGCTGGAAGAAGAAAATTTGGAAAAAGAACAATAGATGGTATGTTGCGGTTTAGAATCTTAAATAAGTCAAAGAGGTGACAGATGCCAATCAAAGAGATCGTTACAACAATAAAAAAAGGTGAGACAGTTACCATCATGGGACCCGGAACATTGGAATTCCAAGCCCCGAAGGTAGCCACTGTTGCGACCAAGGCGGCTGGTGGAACAACTTTTGGAGGTTTTTCTGCTACTGGTCAAGGGGGTATGGCTACAACGGGACCAGCCAGTGCTGGCACTGCTCAGAGTGCCGCATTGGTCAAGGGTTCCACCCTGAAGACCATACCGGCTTCACTGATGAAGGGAAAGATCCTTGGATTGAGTTTGGGAGCTTTGAATCCCTGGTTATTACTTGGGGCTGGTGCGGTTGGTGGTTATTACTATTGCAAGAAAAAGCGTTTTAGTTTCTTTTAGTGTTTCCCAGTTTTTATATATGGGAGAGGGGAATTCCTTTCCCATGTTTCAATAATGGCTCGTAATTTGCGTAACCCAGGGGTAGAAGCTAGATATAAGTAATCATACCTTTGGAGAACAGTGATAATGAGCCATCAATCAGAGATTGACCAACAATACAACCCTGTAAAAACAACTCTTCCGCCAACTTTCCTGCCAGACGAGGTGGATGATTCTAATAATTTGACACCGAATACACTTGTTGGGCCAGAGTTGTCTTCACTCTCTCATAGTTCCGGCAGAATTGGTCATGCGGAAGTTGCTGATACTCTTCTGACATCTAATTCTGAAAAATTTGCCTCAATTTCTGTTGAGAGAATTACGATCGTTCCTTCTGCAAATCCGGCCAAACCAATCATCACCCCGAAAATAGAGGAAACAGAGATGGTGGCCACGCCAGAAAAGGGCGGATGGTTGGGGCGTATTCTCTCTGGTGAAAAAGAAAACAAAACAGCGGAGCAGTTTCGTTCGGAGGGAACCTACTATCTAAATCGGCGAAGCTATAAACAGGCAGTAAAAAGTCTGGAAAAAGCCATTGAACTGGGTGTGGAAGATTTGCAGTGTCAACTTGGTTTGAGTCTCTCCTATGCCCGTTCTGGCAGATTGGATGAAGCTATTGCCCTGTTAAATGACCTGAAAACTTCTCATCCCAAAGATCCTGGAGTAGCTACCTTGCTGGGCAAAGCGTTGCTTTTCAACAGCCAGTATCATACCGCCATCAAGGTAATGCGACCTGTAGCCGCTATACATAAGGACCGCTTCAACCTCCATTTTTTCCTGGGGTTGGCATTTGCAAAAAGCCACGAATATGACTCGGCCATTGATGCTTGGAGTCAGGCTGCTAAGATTCGCCCCGACGATGCCGAAACCCGTCGTATGCTGGCAAGGGCGTTGGATGCTAAACAGTTCGAGTCTAGGTGGAGCTAGAAGTTTCACCTCTTGCCGGGTTCCCCATTTAGTGTTAAAATTTAACAACTCACCCCTAGTATGTATTGGGGGTGAGTTGTTGTTTTTTGGATTTATCAACCAAGTTGAAGAATCATCGTGTCTGAACAAAAACAGAGTTTTCTTGGAAAGCTGGGATATGCGCTGCTCGTTGCGTTGGTTGTGGGTATTGTGTTTAAATCAATCCTGGCTTTTCTTCTTTCCTTAAGCCGATAACAATATTGTTGAGGAAATTTTTTGAATGGAGTTATTGGCATCCTGGATTTGGAACCCTCTACTAAGTCTGATCTATCTTGAAATCGGCGTTTTGTTTCTGTTCCTGACTCGTGGAGCAGCTTTGCGGAACTCTTTTTCCGTTCTTAAAAAATCCTGGGGCAATCGTTGGAATAACGGCAGCAGCAGGGAACGTCATATATCCCCAACGGATGCCTTTATTACCGCTCTTGCTGCTGGGATTGGGGTTGGCAATCTAGCTGGTGTTGGGACTGCTATCCATCTTGGAGGACCGGGGGCGCTATTCTGGATGTGGATGTCGGCTTTGACCGGGGCATCTTTTAGAATGTGTTCAGCCTATATTTCGGTTCGTCATGGACCCAAAGATCCAAAATCTCCCCTTTTTGCAACCCCTATGGCCTATATTGAACAGTTTGCCGGACATTTATGGCCCGGTTATGCTCCTCTGCTGGCCGGTTTGATTATGTTTCAGGGGTTGGTAAGCGGTAACCTGATTCAGGCCAACTCCATAGCCCACGCGGTAACAAATGAACTTGGTTTTTCAATGTTCATCGTTGCCAGTGTCCTCTTTGCTGCGGTGTCGATTGTAGTTGTGGGGGGAATTAAATCCATTGTTAATTTCAGCGTCGCTAGCGCACCGTTCATGGTGTTAGCTTATGTGCTGGCTGGTCTGGTAATTCTTATAAGCAACCCGGAAGGGACTCTTAGGGCTGTGGGTTTGGTCTTCGGACACGCCTTTTCTCCCTATTCCATAGGTGGTGGCGTAGCCGGATATACCATCATGCAGTCCATCCAGTTTGGTGTCTCCCGTGGGGTGTTTTCCCATTTTTCCGGGTTGGGTATCGCCCCGTTTCTTCATGGAGCCAATAACGACCATCCTGCCCAAGGAGCCTATCTGGCAGCTTTGGTCCCGTTGGTGGATACACTCATCGTCTGTTCCATCACTGGTCTTGTTATTTTAACCGTTGGGGATTGGCACGGATTGACTGGAGCTTTTCTGACTGTGACAGCTTTTCAAACTGGCTTGGGAGGAGTTGGCAGAATAGTGGTTTTTGTCTGTTTGGGTATGTTTGCCTTTACTACCATTGTAAACTGGGCCTACTTTTCAGAACGCTGTTATGAATATCTATGGGGCGGTAATGTGGTTGTCTATCGCTGGTTTTTTGCTGGGGTAACTTTCTGCGGTCCCTTTTTTCCCGTTGCCTTAGTCTGGTCCATGGCGGATGTGGTTATCGGGCTGATACTCATTGTTCATCTACCACTTCTGACCTACATTGTTCTTCGTACACTGCCTTCTATGTTGAAGGGGTTACACGGCTCTACTACGGGATAGAAATTCCCATGGCTAACGAGTTAGGAATATTGGGTCTTTCCAGTTTGATGAAGATTATTTTTAATGCATGATTGACGATCAGGTCAACTTCTTCCATGGTAATGGCACCCAGCAGAGCTCCATATCAAATTACTAGTTTTCAAAGAGCTAAATAGCAAAAAAATTCCATTGCTTTTTCCAATCAAATGAGGTAATAAGTATCATTCTTATTTGCAGTGTTTTTTTTTCAACTGGAAGCAATTTTAAACTATGGCTGAACAACAAGAAAAAATAAACGGTATGTCGACTCTGGCACAACTGGATGATGGAAAAACCGTTCGCATCGTCGGTCTTGAAGGGGATGATGTCAGCAAGCGCCGTCTCATGGCTCTGGGTATTGTCAGAGGAAAAGAGATCTCTCTCGATACCAAAGCCCCTTTGGGTGATCCGAGGATCTACTCCATTCTGGGCTACCGTCTGAGCATCCGCAATGCTGATGCCCAAAAAATCTTGGTATCCAACGAAGTTTGAGATTTATCATGTGGCTGTCTTATATTTTTTAATATACTATAGGACTTCGTACCATTATCGGTAATCGACTATATGTATAAACTGGAAAATACCACCTCATGGTTTCAAATCCAAAACTTGACTTAGGTCTGGCCCGTATCGCCCATCTGAATTGGGAATTTGAGATGGAGTCAATATCTCGAGGTGTTTCAAAATCTTCCGGGGTTCAATCCTATCAAGATTGCGAACTTGGTAGATGGTTGCATGGTCAAGGAATAAAGACATACAGTAAGGTAGAAGGAACGCATCCTCTGGTAGGTGCTCACCGAGATTTTCACGAAGCAGCTAAACGTTTGGTTCAGGTTTGCCAATGTGAAGGTGATAGTTCAAATATTGATAAGGAGTTGCAAATCGTACGCCGTTTAAGTCGTGATATCATCTTTCACCTGACTGAGATGGAGTTGGACTCCTTGGAATATCGACAGGAAAAGTCTATCCCAAAACGACCAACACGTAGCCTGTTTCAGCGCATATTCAGTGGACCGTTTAGTGCTCTTCCCAAAGATCACGGAACACTTGAGGTCAGCCAAGCCAGACTGATTCATCTGCGGTGGTCAAGAAACCTCACAAACGCCTTTCGCCACTGGGGAAAAGATACCAACCTGGAATCGGCTGATATGTGCGCTCTAGGCGTATGGATTCATGCCACCGGACTACAACAATACCGCAATCTACCTGAAATCACCCAACTGGATGAAGCCCACAAAGCTTTCCACGACCATGCCAGTACAACTCTACGCGCCCTGCGCCATAAACAGCTTAAAAGGGCTGAAGAGAACTATGGTAAAACCCTTGATTTTAGCCGCAAGGTAATCTATCTCCTCTCTGTTATCGAGTTTAAACTACTGGACTCAGATAATATTCAACGTACCAAAAGTTTCCTTAGTAACGACTAATTCCACCCTGTCCTACTTGAAAACGTCAGCAATTCTAAATGTGACATTCCCTGTTCACTGATGATTAGTGTCCTACATGTTTTTCTCGTATCCAATGATTTTACTGCAATTTCAGTGTACCATCCTATAGCATGAAAAAGCACATGATGTCACTTTTCCATACCATTATTTCCTGTTTTGGGACCAATGCCAGTCTCCGTCTTGAAGTCCTGGCTTTGAGACATCAGGTCTCGGTGCTGAAACGCCAGAATTCCAAAAGACCAATGCTGAGGAGTCTTGATAGAATTTTCTGGGTCTGGCTTTCCAGGTTATGGCCAGAATGGAGGTCTACCC
>JADFYX010000048.1 GCA_015232795.1 Magnetococcales bacterium | reverse complement strand
CCTTCAACGGTGATAGAAAGAGATTCAGAACTATCAGTCACTGCTGTTGAAATATCCAACGCAATGGCACTGTCTTCAATACCAGCAGCTAACTCTGATGCTGATTTTAACCTTACTGTTTCTGTTACATCGTCAGAAAAAGATAACGGCAGACACGAAGGTCATGAAAAACATGACGAACAAAAACATGATGGCAAACATGAACATCATGAAGGTACAACTATAACAGGTATTATCAATGTCTTGGTTGCTGCCGATGCTGATGCTCCAACACTGATTCTTGATAGTGCATCATCTGGTGCTGAAGATAGTGCAATCTCGCTGGATATTTCTGCTGGTCTTACAGATACTGATGGTTCTGAGTCTCTCTCCATTACTATTGAAGGGGTTCCAACAGGAGCAACTCTATCTAACGGCACTGATAATGGTGATGGAACATGGAGCTTGGTAACTGCTGATTTAGATGGTCTGACTGTTACCCCTGCACTAAACTCTGATGATAATTTTACGCTAACTGTTACTGCAACATCTACTGAAGCTGATGGAGGGGATAGTGCAACCACAACTGGTACCATTGATGTAACTGTTGATGAACACCACGATGATGATGACCACGATGATGATCACCACGATGATAATCACCACGATGGGGAGACTATCATCGGATCTGATAAAAATGACAAACTTCGCGGTAGTGACAGTGATGATGTTATTTATGGCAATGGTGGTAATGATAAAATTGATGGTAAAGATGGTAACGACATAATATCTGGTGGTGATGGTAACGACAACATAGATGGTGATGATGGCAATGACACTATCTATGGTGATGATGGTAACGACAATATTGATGGTAAAGATGGTGATGACACCATTTTTGGTGGTGATGGAAATGATCATTTAGATGGTGATGATGGTGACGATGTTCTTTACGGTAATGATGGCAATGACAAACTCCACGGTAAAGACGGCAACGATACCATCTACGGTAATGATGGCAACGACAGTATTGATGGTGACAAGGGTGATGATATAATTTTCGGTGGTGCTGGTAATGATACAATAAAAGCTGGCGAAGGCGATGATATTATCGATGGTGGAACTGATGAAGACACCCTTGAACTTAAAGGTAAAATTGATGACTATGAAGTAACCCAAAATGATGATGGCAGTTTCACCATCATCGATACAGAAGGCAAAGATGGCACTGATACAGTTAGTAATATTGAACATCTGTCTTTTAAAGATGGCAAACTTGATCTCAGCGATGCTATAGACCAAGTTGTAGTTGATCCTATAGATTTAGACTTAAATGACACAGTAGTTGAGGAAACCAGCAGCGATGATATTGTGTCCGCCTTTGTTGAAGGAGAAGGTATTCAAGTTGAAGTGACACAACTAACTACAGCAATAGAACCGCCTCAGGCTATGGATACAGCAGATTCAACCACTACTTATTATGATTTAGCAGATGTTGCAACTACTGATACCGATACTGGTGGTAGTGAAATAATGTCTGCCTTTATGAATGGAGATGGTATTAGAGTTGAAGTAGAAGAGGAGGAGTTTGTACCAAGATTTACAGATGATGACTCCAGCAATCAACCAACTGTAGATACAGATGTTAACGAAGAAATGCAGGAAAATGATTTTTATGTATCTGGTAATCAAGCAGGAGATGATGATGCGCCAGATACTGATGGTACTATCTGGGTCGCACCAGACGATAGTGGTCCAGACGTAGATCTAGACCATGATGTTGATCCATCAGTTTTTTGATACAGCAAAGCGTACTTCGCATGTCAGTTTTTGTGAAGTACGCTTTTGTTTTTTATATAATCTTCCCACTCCTTTCTTAACCCCATGTATTTATTCTGTATCTTATTCCCTTGCAATCTGAGCATTTGAATGGCTTGATATTATCTTGGATAATATCAGGTGATGGGTGGTGTGATATAAGCTATTGGTCAATATTAAGAAAGATTCAAACATGAATTGGGCGTGTATTTTTATAAGTTGGCTTATAGCTGTAATATCAATGTTTGGCAGTCTCTTTTTTAGTGAAGTTATGGATGTTACCCCGTGTGTCTTGTGCTGGTATCAGAGAATTGCCATATATCCCCTAGCCTTCATTCTACCAATGGGTCTATTTCCTTTGGATACCAAGGTGGCAAGGTACGTGCTGCCACTGCCGATAATTGGTTGGTTTTTAGCACTGTTCCATGTAGCTTTAACAAAAGGTTACATCCCTAAAAGCATTCAACCCTGTAGCAAAGGGGTACCATGCTCGGAAATAACTTTCGAATGGTTTGGTTTTTTAACCATTCCCGTAATGTCATTACTATCATTCTCCATTATCATCGGACTACTTATCTGGGTTATTAAAAAAGGTTCAAAATGAATCAAAAAACTATTTTTATATCTGCTCTATCCATATTAGTGTTGCTCTTTATTGCTGGTACTTGGTTTTATAAAAATGCCGAGACCCTCAAACAGCAAGAGCTAGCCACAGCCAATCTTGCTAAACTAATGCGTGAAGGTGCGCCCTCTAAAGGCGACAAAAATGCCAATGTCACAATAGTTGAATTTCTCGATCCTGCTTGCGGTGCATGCGCTCGTTTTCATCCATTTGTAAAAAATTTAATGGCTAATAACCCCGGAAAAATAAGGGTTATAGTACGTTATGCACCTTTTCACCAGGGATCGGATTATATGGTAAAGATTCTTGAAGCATCTCGGAAACAGGGGAAATTTTGGCAGACTTTAGAAGCAATGTTCGTCAACCAATCACAATGGGCTTCTCATGCCAACCCACAACCAAACAAGATTTGGGGTTATCTCGGCAAGATTGAAAAATTAGACCTTAATAAATTGGGACGAGACCTTAACGCATCAGAGATAAACCAGACCATCAAACAAGATTTGCAAGATGCCACAGCTTTGAATGTAACTAAAACCCCAGAGTTTTTTGTCAACGGCAGGCCGCTGCCTAGTTTTGGCTTTAAACAGTTGAACGATCTGGTAGCAGAAGAACTATCAAAAACAAACTAGTTTTTAAAGATTAGAAAATGGACTATACCCAACTTCTCAATGAATTAGAACAAGCCAGCCTGTTTGATCTGCATAGACTTCAGGCTGGTATAGAAAAGATGCTTGATCAACCGGACAAGTTGGCTGCTATAAAAAGACGGCTACATCCTGGAATGGCAATCACCTATTTTGAGGAACGTGAAAACCGTCTTATACCTGCAACTGTCGAGGAGATTCAGAGAACCAATTTGATAGTACGCAATACAGAAGATGGACGACGTTGGAAGATTCGCCTCTGCATGGTGAATTTGGATAGAGTAGACACAGATATTCACTCACAACAGGGACAAGTCGATAGAAACAAACTCAAGGTTGGTGACTTAGTAGGGTTCCATGATAAAAACCAACAAGAACAGTATGGAGAAATCGTTAGACTCAATCCCAAGACAGTCACAATCCTCACAAAATTTGGGATAAAATGGCGAGTAGCATACAGCTTTCTATTTAAGGTCATGGATGGAGAAGGTGGTGAGATAGAGGATGCTGCCTTGATAGAGGGAGAGGTGGTTACAGCTAAGACTCAGGGAGATAAGATCGAAAGAAATCTTTTCTCTGACATTGAAATGAGTGGTAGCAATTTTAGCACAACAAAACCAGACTCTACTCTAAACAACCAACAAAGCTATAAAATTGGAAGAAATGATCCCTGTCCGTGTGGAAGTGGAAGAAAATATAAAAAGTGCTGCTTGAGGTGACAATATTCCAATTTAACCGATAGCTGATATAGCAGACAAAATATCATTACCAGCACGTTTAAATATATTTATAATGTTAATAAATTAAGAATAATTGTTAACGGAACAAAAAAATATTTGTGTAATAAAATTTTTTTTGGCATAGTTTATAGAAAGTTCTCTTTGTTCAGAGTTCTAGGGGGAAGCGATTAGGCAGTGGATTTAGATTTCCACTACTTGATCCATTTATATTTGTGAACAATTCTCATTTGTATTCTTATTTATAAATGGATTATCAGGCTAAAATTTTTATCGCTTTGTGTGTGGGGGAGTGGAATGATGAGTATTAAGGTACACGAAAGCCAAGAAACAGGTGAGGTTATCATAACCCTTGGAAAGCGGTTTGACATGAGTACTAAAGCAAATTTTATCGCTGCCTACTCAAAATATGAACCTTCTAGAAACTATCGGATTGATTTTAGAAGTGTTGAGATTTTTGATGATTCTGTACGAAATATGCTACTGCTTTTAAGACAATTTACAGGAGTTTATCCGACCATTACCATCGAAGGTTGTCAGCATAATTGCGTTAACTCTGTCAGACATTTTATTACTGTAAAATAAATTTTCTTAGTTTTTATCAACAAATCACCCATTTCCTCCCAGTAATCAACTTGCTAGGCAACGCTTTTTTTAAGCTCTGTCATAACTGGGCGGTGTAAAGCTCGCCAGGAACCAAAAAATCCCACTATAACCACAAGAAAAATGCCAGCAAAAAATGATAAAAGCGTAAGTTGTGGCGTCCATTGATAAACATCATTCATTAAAAGATGAATAACCAAAGCTGTTATAGCTTGGGCAATCATTACTGCTGGCAGTGTAGTTAACAGCCCCAAAAGTGCAAATTCTGTAAGGGTAGCTCCCAACATAAAACTTTGCCCAGCTCCTACTAGTCTACAGATAGCAGACTCCCTTGCTCGGCGACGCCGTGATGCAGCAACCGAAACCATAAGCACTAGCACCCCAGCAGCAATGGTAAACGCCCCCATGACAGTTACAACCTGAGTAAGTCGATTAAGATGCTCTTTTGTGGTCTGCATCATCTCCCGTACTGGTATGGCGGTTACATTGGGAAATTCACCTAAAAGCTGTTGTAAAAGAGTGTTTTCCTTATCCTGGGGCAAGGCTATGGTGGCAAAGAGTGACAGAGGTGCGCCCTTAAGTGCAGCAGGTGATACCACAATAAAAAAGTTAAGGTCCATGCTAGACCAGTATAGCCTGCGGATTGATAAAACCGGGAGTTGAATTTCCACCCCTTGCAGATCAAATGTAAGCATATCCCCTACTTTTAATCCCAGATCATTGGCCATTCTTACTTCAAGGCTAACTCCCATTTCACCCTCTTTCCACCATCTACCAGAGATAAGAACATTACCCTTGGGTATGTTTTTGTGTATAGCCAGAGGGTATTCATGATGAACACGCCATTTTAAAGATGGATCATCTGGGTTGTGCTCTGATATCGATTTGTCGTTGATCTTGGAAAGCCGGGATCTGGCGGTGGCTACAATACGCACCCCCTCTTTTGTAGCAGAATATTTCTGACCCATTTTTTTAAACTGTTCTGCCTGATCAGGCATAATATTAAGAAAGAAAAAACCGGGTGCCCGTTTAGGTAGCTCTTTCTCCATATGGTACTGCATATTGTATTCAAGAAAAAAAACAGTCATCACCACGGCAAGTCCAAGCCCCAAAGCAGTAGCATTGGAAATTGTAGAACTGTCCGGTCTGATAATTCCCACCATCCCCAGACGTATTGCCGGGTTGGATGGTTTTAGTAAAGCAAACAGTTTTACCAACAACCATACGGTTGATCCTATAACTGCCAATAAAGCAATAACTGCAACAACAGAAATAGCACCAAGACGCCATTCACCAGCCAAAGCAGCCAATAAAACCGCAAACACCAGCCCAACAACAAAAGCCAACCATGCGGATATCCCCTGCCACCTCCATTGGCCAGGATTATCACCAGAACGCAACAGAAGCCCAATGGGTGTTTGTCCTGCTGCCATTATTGGTATCAAGGCAAAGAGCAGACATGATATAAGCCCTATACTCATCCCCTGCCCTACAGATTTAATGGGAAAACCTGCTCCGGCATTTGCAAGTTTTTCCAACCCCATGAGATTTAATAAAATATCAGGAACAAACACTCCGGCAACACCACCAGCAACAATACCTATTAGAGCCATGATTAGCACTTGGAAGAACATAACAGACCCAAGCTGCAACCTTGTTGCCCCCACACACTTGTACACTGCCAAAGTCATGCGGTTTTCCCTGACAAAAGTTGTCAGGTTCCCTGCCATGGCAACACATGCCAATAATAGGGTCAACAGAGATGTAAGATCAAAAAACAGTGTTAATCTGCGAATCTGCTTTCTTTGCCTTGGTTGAGAACCTTCGGGGGTTAGTAGCCGATACCCCACCACTTTCACCTTTGAATTAAGGTATCCCTCCAACTCATCAAGATCTTCTCCTGCTCCCCCAGCAATAAGAACAACACGCAATACCCGTGAGCCAAATTGAATCAATCCGGTATTATGGGCATCGGCAAATGAAATCATAAGCCTGGGAGCCATAACAAAACCTCCAGCTATCCTATCTGGCTCTTTTTCTATAATACCACCAATGGTAAAATTGCCTTTACCCAGGGTAAACGTATCGTGCAGTGAAAACCCGGTACGACTGATAAAACCACGGTCAACCCAAACCTCTCCTGGTTGGGGACCACTAAAAACCTCTCCACGGCCTGCAAGCTGTATAGCCCCCTTAAGAGGATAGCTGCCATCTACCGCTTTAACTTCAACCAAAAGGCTTTTATCACTACCCATAACATTGCCGATAAACTCAAGGCTGTGTGATAAGGTGCGACCTTCTTTTTTTAGATGTTTATCAGCCCAAGGTTGCAGAGGAAAATAGGCCTGTATGCGAAAATCTCCACCCAACAGGGCTTGAGCATCACCTCGCACCACATTGCGAAGCTGTTCTGCGGCACTCCAAACACCAACAACGGCAGTAACACCCAAAAAAATAGCTAAGGTGAAAAAGAAAAAACTTCTCCAGCTTCCTCTTAGCTGCCTTAAAGCAATTGCTATGGTTGCAAGCATCTAACCTTCCCCATCCAGATGCCCATCTTGCATATGAAAAGTTCTTTGGGTTCTGGCCGCCAACTCTTTATCATGGGTTACCATCACAAATGTTGCTTGCCACTCAAGAACCATCTCAAACAACAAATCCATTACCATCTGGCTGGTTTCCCCATCCAAATTACCGGTTGGTTCGTCGGCTAAAATTAAATTTGGTTTGGTAACAAATGCTCTGGCTATAGCTACCCGTTGTCGTTCTCCACCTGATAGCTCTGTAGGGCGGTGATTCAGTCGATGTGACAGACCTACTCTTGCCAACATATTTTGCGCTTGCTCTTGAGTTTGGCTTTTGCCAGAAAAATCCAAGGGAAGAGCCACATTCTGCCATGCGGTTATGGCATCAATAAGATGAAAATCTTGAAAAACCACACCTATATTTTCCCTACGCAAACGGGTTAAACCATCTTCGTTTAACCCTGCAAGGTCAACCCCTGCCACCTTGATATCACCAGCAGTCGCCTTTTCCAGTCCGGCTATAATGGATAAAAGAGATGTCTTGCCGCTTCCTGAAGGTCCGGTTACACTGGCAGTTGATCCTTTATCCAGGTTCCAGTTAATATCCTGCAAAATTTTTAATGTTCCACCACTATGGGGGACACTATATGAGAGCTTATTTAATCTAATCATGATTTATAAAATTCGTTCACTGAAATTTAATCCTTTCATGCTGTTTTTTTTTGCCCTGTTGTTCTCTTTTTTTCCAAGCAATCAGGTTAAAGCCGTGGAGCCAGTAATCCTATGCTTTGGCGATAGCCTTACCGCCGGTTGGGGAGTTTCTGAAAAAGAGAACTACCCTACTTTGCTACAGCAAAAGCTGCGTGAAAACGGCTTTCCCCACAAAGTTGTCAATGCTGGTATCTCTGGAGACACAACCGCAAGCGGTTTAAACCGGGTTAAATGGTCACTGCGAACTAACCCATCTTTGGTAATTTTAGTCCTGGGGGCAAATGATGGTTTAAGAGGTTTACCGCCAAATGTCATAAAAGAGAACATGAATAAAATTATAAACATTTTCAAGGAAAAGAAAATCTCAATAGTACTTGGTGGCATGAAAATACCGCCTAATTATGGGATAACAAGTAGCAAAAAATTTGAACTGGTTTTCCACGAACTAGCAGCCCAACACAAAACCCCATTCATCCCCTTTTTTCTAGAAGGGGTCGCAGGCCATCCAGAACTGAATCAAGGGGATGGTATTCATCCAAACGCCGCTGGTTATAAAATAATCAGCGAAAATGTTTGGAGAATTTTATACCCACTGCTGTAGTTACAAACTATTTTATTAATTGCTTGGGTTAGGGTGTGCTTTTAATAAAATTGACATATTCTCGACCCACTCATCCCACGTATGGGGAGGTTGGCTTAGTTCAACTTTTTGCAAACGGGTTTTATCGGTTCTATTTAAGCCATATTGATACCCCTTATCATAATATTTCAGCAGACGATTTACCACTGCTTTCAGGTCACCTTGGGCCAATTGCTCTAGTATTAGCTGGGTATCATGCAAACCGAGTTTTTTGCTTATTTTTTTTATTGATGCTGCGATATCTTTTTTGGGTTGGCTGCCATAGAGTTCGATAAGATACTGTATACGTAGTTCCATGGGAGCGTTTAACAGTAGCAAAGGTGCTTGTTTCATCTGGGCTAAAAGTGGTTCTGGTACTACCACACGACCTATGCAAAGACTCTCGTTTTCCACCCAAATAGTACGGCTGTGATCCATCTGGCTCCACAACTCCCATATCTCATTGAAAAACTGTTCATTGCTTGGCTGCTTTGCTAGCCCTATGCCTCCAAAGGCTGAACCCCGATGATTAGCCATACCTTCCAGATCAATAACCTGTTCGCCCATTTGTTCAAGCCGTTTTAAAATTTCTGTCTTTCCACAACCGGTATGCCCACCAATAACCATAAGCTTGGCTGGTTCTGACAGCTTTTTTATCGCCTTTTGTCGATAGGAGCGATAGCCACCTTTTAGAACCATTACCTTTAAACCAGCTTGTTGCAACAACCAGCCTATGCTTTGTGAACGCTTGCCCCCACGCCAACAGTATAACTTTATCTGACCATTGCGGCTTAGTTTTTCCCCCATCTGCACAAAATGGGACATCTTTGGCCCCACCAGATCCAACCCTTGTTGAAATGCCTCTTTTGGCCCTACTTGTTTATAGGTAGTACCAACCTGTTTTCTCTCTTCATCACTAAACAGTGGCAAACTTATAGCACCTGGTATATGGCCGTTGGTATATTCCCCAGGAGAGCGCACATCTAAAAGGGGGATATCACTCTCCCCAAACAAATCAATTTCAGTAATCATCAAACTACCATCCTGTGGGTGGGTACTCCTTGTCAAAAACTCTTACAACAGCGCATTTTAACATTTTTATTTGCTGGGTAATATGGATTGCTCCATTAAACAGATATCACAATTGTTGATCTTGTGAATTTCAAATTTAATAATCTAATGAATTTTATCGAAATAAAAAGGAACGCTCGTAGTAACTTTCATGTCCAACTTATAAGCAAGCAATTTGGGTAAATGCCATTGAATTCACCAATATGTCCACAAGATTTATTACGAGAAATGGAGGATAAAATGTGTAAAAAAAATCTATTACTCACGGTACTGGTTGCATTGTCAATAATTGTTGTATTTGCTTCAGCCCCAGCCCAATCAGCATCTGTTTCAGATGAACAACTCAAGGCTGGAGATTGTGGTTTTATGTGTCATGTGCCTATGGCATATCAGGGCGGTGGTGGTCCAATGGCATGGTATTCCCTCGGAAATAAATCTGGTTCTTTCCAGCTAATGAAGCTTCGCTTCCGCATCCGTGAAGATCAGGAAGAGGATTGGGCTGCCTTTGAAAAAGTGGTGTTGGACCAGGCTCGTGCTGCCAGCATGGGCCATTGCAAGCCACCCAGATCAACTTTGGAAAAAGCTGAGTTTATGGAAAAATTATGGAAGCAGAAGGCAGAACAGATCAGGGTAGTTAAAGAGGGCTTTAACACTTTATATAAAAAACTTGATCCTATGCAACAAAAGATTGCCGGGCGTAGCCTGCAATTTTGTGAACTTCCCCAGCAGCCTTATTAGGTTAAGACAAACATTATCCTAGAAATGGATTAAATGTGCAGACGGGGTTGGATATGAGCAATTTTGGTTATCTTTTCATATGGTAGAGAAAGGTTGGGGTCTTATATTGGCTTTCAGACAGAGGCGTATGTGTTATGGATATTTCAAATCCAATAAAATTATTACTCAAACACTGTAAACTCTTTGCAGGATTTAGTGAATCTCAACTTGACGAGGCCATTAGCTGTTTAATACCCAGACATCTTATTATTGAGGATGGGGAGCCTCTCTATAAAAGTGGTGATGTTTCTGACAAGTGCTGGGTCATCATCTCAGGAAAGTTTGCCGTCCATAGCAAGGGACTTCTACACTCTAAACCCCAACAACACCTCTCTTATGAGGTTGGTGAGGTGACTGGCTTGCAGGGTATAGTTGATTCTGGTTCTCATCGCCCAGTCACCATCCTTGCTGAAGGAAGGTTGGAGGTAGTCGAAATTCACGAGTCGGGGATCGCCAAGTTGAGCAAGGAGATACAGATTCATTTTTTGAATAATGTCTCGACTATTCTCCTAGAAAAAATCATGAAATCCAGATTTTCACTCATCAACCCGGATTTGTGAAATTCAACCCATTATCATTAGGTTATACAGCGGCACTTTTTACGCCCTTTTGGTGTTAAGGGCTATGGTCACTTCAAAAGTAGAGCCACCATCATCCTGTTTAAAGTAAGCTGCATCACCGCCATGATGGTTGGCAATCTGTTTAACCAGTGACAGGCCCAAACCCACCCCACCATAACCACTATCTTTTACACCAATTGGTTTGTAGTAGGGTTTAAAAATATGTTCTACCTCATCTTGGGGTATACCATCTCCATGATCTGATACAATCAACTTTGCAAACTTAGCAACAGGAATTACCGAGGTTTCAATACCACCATCTCCACCATACCTTCTGGCGTTTTCCAGTAAATTTCTGATCAAACGCCGCAACAAGCGTTTATCACCCCAAACCAACACCGATTCACCTTCTACCTCTGCCCCCACAACCACCGCCTCTTCAGCCAAAAGAGCCAGCAGATCCACCTCCTCCGAATTTTCCAACCTATTAAGTGTGTCTAATCGGCTGGCTAATAGTAGCTCACCAATGAGATCATCCAACTCCAATACATCCTTGGACATACGGTCACACAAATCTCGACGTTCATCATTGTTTAATAGTTCTATACCCATTCTGATTCTGGTCAGAGGGGTACGTAGTTCATGGGAGACACTTGCCAGAAGGGATTTATGAGAACCAACCAGTTTTTCAATTTTTTTGGCAGCTTGGTTAAAACTAATTGCCAACTCAGCAACTTCATCCTTGCCTTCAACCAAAACACGGGTGGAAAGCTCCCCTGCTCCCAGCCGATTAACCTGGTTTTTTAGCCTCTCTAAGCGTCCTGTCAACCCTTTTGCCAATGGATAGACACCTATTGCCAACAGTCCAGCTAAAAGAGCAAGAGTTGCCAAAAAGCCAAAAGGGCGACTGCTGTCGTGTTTGGGTTTAACCATCAGCCAACGACCATCAGCAAGATGGATAGCCCATGCTGGCCCCCTGCCTTTTGAATGCAACCAACCACTATTTTTACGCCCTGGGTGGGGTGGTCGTAAGGGTCTACCTACCGCTGCCAACAACTGGCCATTTTTACTTCGTAAAGAGAGTTGTCCAGGAATAGCTTTGTTTAGCTGCTCCAGTGCTTTTTGCAACTCCTTTTTTGAACTTCCCTGTTTTGGTAAAATTTTGTTTAAAACGATACCAAATCCATCAAAAAGTGGTTTATGGCCTTTATCCTCCGGTAGCAAATACCAGGTGACAGAGGCCAAAACCCCAAACAAGATCAGAATTAAAATGAAGGTAAAATATATTCGTAAATAAAGTCGTTTCATATGCCCGTCATCTCTATTTCACCTCAGAGCTTGTGAAAAAATGAAACCCGTAGCGAGAACGTCCCAAAACATCCCCTGTGACATGGCGGAATGGGACA
>JADFYX010000047.1 GCA_015232795.1 Magnetococcales bacterium | reverse complement strand
CTTGAGTTGTTGCCAGATTTGGACATTGACTCTTCTAAGGTTGGTGTACGACTGGAATACTCTCCAAAGAATGCAGAAGAGTTAAAGTCGAATTTTGTTAAAGCAGCAAAACTTGCTCAAAATTCAGTGCAAGAACAAATAGATAAAAATGGGAATCCAAAACAAACAGGCACTGAGACGCACCATCCTTGGCCAAAATCATTCCAAGAATACATAACCAAGAAATTACACGATGAATATTCTCTGCACTACTATGTTTTGGATCAGTCCAAATTTGATAAAGACTGCGCTGAAATATATGAAACCTACACCCCACCACCACTAGCAAGTGGCACAGGAAAAAGTTGTGAAAATATCATCAATTCACTTATAAGGGTTGATGTGTTAAATGCTCAAAGGAACTTGTCGGATCACGAAGGCTCTGCTCGTTCTGAAAATTTATCAAAACGACTAAGCAGGTTTTATGAACGTAATCTCAAAAAGAATGAGGAAAATTATCAGGCTAGAGCAGCTTTGGCAGAAGCTGAGAACCAACTAAACAATCACCTAAAAGAAGTTTTCCGTCCAACTCTGGCAAACCTAAATACAATTGGCTATCCAGGTTTTGCTGATCCTCACTTAATGGTGAAATCAGCACTTAACGCAGAAAGTATCCTGAACAAAGGAGCAGAGGTTCACTATCAACTAAGAGATCCTGGAGAGAGTGGTGACAGTACTTCATCACTCACTTTGCCTGATAAATATAACGGCTTGGGTTTCAAGAACTTGATCTATATGGTGGTAGAAGTTCTCGATTTTCAAGCAAAGTGGATGGACAAAGAAGAAAAGGAAGAAGATGCAGCAACAGCTTTGCTGCACCTTGTAATAATTGAAGAACCTGAGGCACATTTGCACGCACAACTTCAACAAGTTTTCATTAAACAAATTTGGGGGATTCTGCAAAAATACACAGATAACGAGGCTGGTGATAAGTTTTTCTCCAACCAGCTCGTCGTGACAACTCACTCGTCTCATATCCTCTACGAAAGCGGCTTTACTCCCATACGGTATTTTCGCAGAGCTTCAGGACATAGTACCGAGACTCTAAATCTATCAAAATTCAAGCCGTCTCTAAGTGATGACTATGATGAAAACTCTTCCCTACAATTTCTACAGCAATACATGAAGCTGACACACTGTGATCTATTTTTTGCAGATGCAGCAATCTTGGTTGAAGGAAATGTCGAACGCTTGCTGTTACCACTAATGATTGATAAGGAGGCAAAAAAACTTCATTCAAGTTATTTGAGTATATTGGAGGTTGGAGGAGCCTTTGCCCATATTTTTAGAGAACTGATTGAATTTCTTGGCATGACAGCGCTAGTGATTACTGATCTTGATAGCTTTCTGCCCACTGAGCCTAAAAGTAACGGGGATGATAACAGTGAAGATAAGAAGAAAGGTGATGCAAAAAAAACAAAAAGAATCTGTATGCCTTCGTGTAAAAATGCAGTGACATCAAATCAGACCCTGATTAAGTGGCTACCTAAAAAAACTATAATACAAGAACTGCTTTTAGCTGATGATGATGAAAAGATTCAACTTCCAAGTAAAGACAGTCCTGCCCATATTAGAGTGGCTTATCAGGTTAAGCAGTCAATTACATGGGAAGGTGAAACCAAAGAATTAGCTGGTCGTACCTTAGAAGAGGCATTTGCCTTGGAAAATTTGGATTATTGTCAGAAACTTAAAAACAAGAAGCTCAGGCTTAAGGTTATCACGAAAGAGGACAATTTCTCACTTGATAAAGTTGTTGAAAAAATTCACGACAAAGTAAGCAGTAAAAGCTTCAAAAAAACAGACTTTGCATTGGGTCTGATGATGGAGAATCCAGACCTCTGGAACACCCCAAAATATATCGCTGAAGGTTTGCAGTGGCTAAATAACCAACTGCAACCTGCTGACAGTGAAGAAACTAACACTGAGATCGACCCATGACTCAACGCTTAAATAAACCCGATACAGCTGCAGATATCAAGCTGCGAGACTGTTTGGATCATAAGCAGAGCTTTGTGATGGTTGCTGGAGCGGGGTCTGGCAAAACCACATCTTTGGTCAAATCCCTTGCTTATATTGGTGATACATACGGAAAAAACCTAAAACGACGAGGACAAAAAGTTGCTTGTATTACCTACACAAAAGTTGCTGAACAGGAAATCTTGGAAGATGTTGGGCATGATCCGATGTTTCAAGTTTCAACCATCCACAGTTTCCTATGGGAGTTGATCAAGCCATTCCAAAATAACATTAGATCTTGGGTTGCAAAGCGTATGCATGAGGAGATTGCCGAGCTAGAAGAACATAATGCAAAGCAAAGAACGCAGCAAAAGACCAAGGATAAAAATGAGAAAAAAATAGCTAGGTATCATGAAGCCTTGCATCAATTGAAAGATATGGAGAAGTTTACCTATGAAACTGGCAGTGACTACAAAAATGGAGTTCTCGGTCACTCCGATGTAATCAAAATGGTGCCACAACTTATTCAGGAATATGCCCTGCTCCAAAAAATTACATCCCAAAAATACCCGTTCATTTTTGTAGATGAAAGCCAGGACACCGAAGCAGAAGTCGTTCAAGCCCTCAAATCCATTGATGCCAGCCTTGGTGGGAATTTTTGTTTAGGCTTCTTTGGCGACCCAATGCAGAAAATTTATACTACTGGTATCGGTGAAATTCCTGCCGAGGAAGGATGGGAAGAGATTCCAAAACCTGAAAACTTCCGAAGCACTACGAGCATTTTGGGAGTTATCAACAAAATCAGAGCACAGGGCAACCCCTTACAACAGGAACCAGGAAACAAATCAGAAGTTAAAGCTGGCACTGCTCGATTGTTTGTTTTACCAACTGATGATTACCGAGATCAGAACCTAAATATAGTTCGTGAATGGGTTGCAAAGCAAAATGATGATACTGGCTGGCAGAAAGATGATGTTAAAAATGGTACTAAATTACTTGTAATTGTCCATCGTATGGCAGCTAAACGTCTTGGTTTCCACGATCTGTACTCAGCATTTAATGATGGTGGCGTACCTGATAAAGTAAAAGCTGGATTTACCGAAGGAACCTTTTGGGTACTCAAACCATTCTTAAACTGCATTTTACCCATAATTGAGAGCTTCTCATCAGAGAACTTTTTAGTGATGAGCATACTGAGAGAGTATTCCCCTCGATTACAACCTAATGCACTAGAGGTAGCACCTAATAAAGCAGAACATCTTTCAACACTGAAGAGAGATATTGCCGAACTAGTGAACATCATGGAGGACAGCAAACAAGTTACAGTTGAGGATGTTTTGACATTTGTCAGCGAGAAACAATTGCTCAAATTAGATGATCGGTTCTCTCGATATCTCTCAATACCTGAAGTTGGAGGGTTGGATATCAACCTAGACCCAGACAATCAAGACAAAATTGATAATGCCATAGCTGCATTCTTCCTATGTCCAGTCAATCAGCTATTTGGGTATCAAAAATATATAAATGATGAGTCTGCATATTCAACACAACAGGGTGTAAAGGGAGCTGAATTCTCCCGTGTTCTAGTTGTGCTGGATGATGAAGAAGGAACCCATAGTCATTTTTCTTATAATAAGCTGCTAGGTCTACAAGAGCTATCAAAAACTGACAAAAAAAATATCACAGAAAACAAGGATCATGTAATCGCTAGAACGCTACGTCTTTTCTATGTTTGCTGTTCTCGTGCTCTATCTGATTTGGCTGTTGTCCTTTTCACTAATGACCCCCTAACCACAGCTGACTTAGTTAAAAAAAGAGAAATATTTGCAGAAGATGATGTCTTAACTCTTGATGACATAACAGACTGAGTGGTATGAAAACAAGTTGATGTGGGCATCTACAGCAAAGCTACTGAACAAGCGTCAGCATGAGCCTGAAGAGCATCCTTCTTAAGTTTTATCCATTAGAGCTCCCCTATAAAGGCTTTAGGTCAGAGTGCTGCAACCAACGGTAAACGGATCTACATCCGACTTTGTATATTTGGGATGCTTCTGTTTTATGACCACCATGTTTAACAAAGTCTATGACTCATTCTCTAAGATCAATGCTATAGCTCATACCTTGCATTACATCATATGCCAATTAATATTGGAACTGCTATATATCCAACAACTATTTGCCTATTACTCCCTCATCTCTTAACTATCTTGCTCTTGGTGTAATGACCCCAACAGGCCGAAGTCGTCCAGAATACAGTAAATCGCTGGCACCATGAATAGAGCAGCAATGGTGGCAGTCATCAGGCCAAACGCCAGACTAGCTGCCAAGGGTATGAGAACTTGAGCTTGGAGACTTTTTTCCAGTAGTAGAGGGGCCAAGCCTGCTAAGGTGGTAATAGATGTTAATAAAATTGGGCGAAAGCGAGCACGGCCTGCATGTTTGGCAGCGGATAGTACAGCAATACCTTTGTCCCTCTCCTCTCTTATGAATACCACTAGCAAAATTGAGTCGTTAACCACCACGCCAAACAGAGAGGCCATGCCTACTATACTAGGCATGGTTAGGTCCAAGCCCAAAGCCATATGCCCGAAAACCATGCCGATAAGAGCGGTGGGAATTACCAACATTACGGTTATAGGGTCGAGGTAGCCTCGAAACTGTAGGGCTAACAGTAGATAAACTCCTATTAACCCCATAAGAACATTACTGACAATAGCTTTCCCGGTCTTGGCAGACTCCTTGGCCTCCCCTTGCAGATTAATACTTACCTCTGGATAACGTTGCAACAGTCCTGGAATAAACTTTTTTTTGGCTATCGTTAGTAGTTCTTGAGCGTTGATAATAGAGCGTTCTACATCACCCTGTACGGAAACAGTCCTTTGCCCATCAACTCGATGGATACGCGCCCAACCTCGCACCTCTTGGATATCTGCCACCACCGAAAGAGGAATCAAAGCTCCCTTACGACCAATGATGGTGAGTTGATCCAGATTTTGTGGGCCTATTCGATCATCAGCCTCAAGCCTGATATTGACCTCATAACTCTCTGCTCCCACCTGAAACTCATCTACCTTGATACCTTGAAAAGCTCCCCGTACCTGATCTGCCACATTTTTTGCGTCCAACCCGAGAACCCCTGCTCCTGGTTTTAAATGTAGACGATATTCGCGTTTAGAAGGGCGTAGGTCATCATTTATATCCAAAACTCCAGCGTAGCTATTTAGCCAGTGTTGTAACTCGTTGGATGCTAATTTAAGACGGTGAAGATCATATCCCATCAACCGCAAATCAATAGCCCGTCCTCCTGGACCTATGGTTGGTTTGGAATATTTAATAGAGATAACATCTGCCATCTCCCCAACCTCTTGTCGCCAGGCAATACGAAACTGCTCCAATGTGCTACCTCGCACCTCAGCATTAAGGAGATCTATCATTACCCTTGCTACATGAGGTCCAGCCTCATAGGCATCGGGATTTTGTCCGTAGATCACCATAATATTGGTGACAAGATCTTGCTCTTGGGGTTGTTGGGGTTTAAAACGTTGATTGATGATCTTAGCTGCTTGGGATAACTGGGCCACTACTGCTTCGGTACGTGCCAGCGGGGTTCCTTGTGGCAATAAAATTCTGGCCTCTATTTGATCACCATCCAGTTCAGGAAAGCCTACAAATTTGATAAATCCCCCAGCAGGCATGGCAATGGCGATCATCATCAGCATAAAAACACTACCTAATGTGAGATACCGATAGTTTATGGCGCGGTCCAACCAGGGTCCAAATATGTTTTCCCTAAGACCATCAAACAGCTCCTCAAATTTTAGACGAAACCGGGAAGGAGAAGCACCATTTTTATCAGATATGGAGTGGCCCAAATGGTTGGGCAAGATTAAGAAAGCCTCCAGAAGGCTAACTGATATCACCACAATAAGGACAATGGGCATGATCCTAAGTACTTGTCCCATGTGCCCAGTGATAAAGGCCAGAGATCCAAATACTAGTATGGTGGTAGCAAAAGATGAGAGTATACCCGGCAACACCTGCTTAACCCCTTCGATTGCAGCCTGTATTGGTGGCATACCTGTTTTTAATTTTGCGGCAACGTTCTCGGCTATAACAATAGCATCATCCATCAACAGACCAATACCGATAAGCAGACCAACCATTGAGATCATATTGATGGAAACACCCAGTAAAGGCAGCACAAATAGAGCACCAAGAAAAGAGACAGGCAACCCCATGCTGACCCAAAAACTATAGCGAAAATTAAAAAAGAGCCAAAGCATAGCAAAAACCAACAACAAGCCCTGACCACCGTTTTTCATCAACATATCCAGCCGACTCTGTACCACCGAAGCTCTGTCTTGGGTAAGGGTGAGAGTTACTCCTTTGGGAGCGCGTAGCCGTTCAGCAGCAACAAAATCTTCTACGCTTTTAAGTACCTTTAGAATATCCTGAGAGCGAGTCTTTGCGATATCCAACAGTGCTGCACGTTGACCATTGAATTCAATTTTTTCCTCATCTCTATCAAAACGATCACTAATATTGGCAATCTCTCCTAAAAGAATTGCCGCGCCATTGCTTCCTGATATCACCACCAGATCCCGAAAAGCTTCGGAACTCTTCTTCTGGTCATCAAAACGCAGTAAGACATCCTCGTTTCCACCTTCAAGACGACCTGCTGGGCTAGCGACACTATGACGACCCACTGCATTGGCAATGTCATTTATAGAGAGTCCATATTGGCGAAGTCGCCATGCTGGTACTTCGATACGAATATGGTGATCAGAAAAACCACTCACCGTTACTTCAGCCACATTATCCATGGCAATAAGTTGGTCTTTCAGGCTTTCGGCATAGGCTTTCAAGGTGATTGGGTTGTTCGGTCCGGTAACTGCTATGGAGATTACCGGCTCGGTGCGACCGAGTTCTGAAATAACTGGTGTTTCAACTTGGTCGGGAAAATCGTCTATGGCATCCACATTAGATTTAACATCATCCAAGAAGCGCATCATATCTGCCCCCTCCTCCATGATGGCAGTAGCTGTGGCTACCCCTTCTCTGGCATCACAACGCATCTCATCCAAGAATGTAATCCCCTCAAGAGCCTCTTCCACCCGGCGACAGATGCCATCTTCCACATCTTGGGCTGTGGCTCCCTTATAAATAATTCGCACCTCCACCTTATCATTTTGAATTTCTGGAAAGGTCTCCCGTTGTAGACCAGGAAGGGCTACCACTCCCAATATCATAATGGCAGCCATAAGCAGATTGGATGCTGTTTGATGACGGGCGCACCAGGCTATCATAAGAGACCTCCTGCTGCTGCTTGCACATCATCGGTTAGATCAGAATCGACTTTGGGAAGAAGCAACATACCATCAACGGCAGGTACAAGGTCTGACACCACCACCTGTTCTCCAGATTTCAGGCCACTGCCAATTACACTAACGGTGCCCTGATTGAACAGCACATCTACATTACGTCGTTGCAATCGCTGTTGCTCATCCACCACCAACAGAACACCTCCACGCACAGCACTACGGGGTACGAGCAAACGTTGGGGCTGGACACGACCATGAAGTACCACTTGTAAAAACATCCCTTTGGTCAAAGGAGGCCGATATCCGGGTTTTATTTTGTCAAAAGGTTTTTCAACAGCAACCACCACTCCTATGGTACGAGTTTCAGTATCAACATCGTCACTAAGGCGGACAAACTCCGCCTCCCACTGGGCGATATGATTTCCAAGATCTAAACGTACAACTGGTCTTATCCCTGCCATTGTAGGTAGTTTTTTTGCCAATGTTATATCTACACCCTTAATATCGGGATGACCGATAAAAAGACGGCGCAAGGAGGATAAAGAGACCTGAGCTTTAATCTCAACCCTATCCACCCCATCCCCGGCAAAAAGAGTTTGCCCCTTGGTAACATATTGTTGCTCCTCAATTTTCATATGGGTAACACGCATGTTAAATGGCGCATGAATTACCGTATTGGCTAAATCTCTCTTGGCCCGATCAGATTTGGCTTGTAGTACCTGCTTTTTAGTGGGAATGAGAGCCAAGGTGTTTTTTAAATTTTGCACTGCCATGCTTTTTGCCAGCATCCCTTGTTCTGCCTCATCTACTTGACTTTGGGATGAGGTGTTTTGTTCTACCAATTTTCGTTTACGCTGCAATTTGTTTTGCGAGAGTATCAAGTTACGTTTTTCAATATTCAAGGAGGCTTTATAGTTCTCTTCCTGCACGGCCAACTCTGCCAATTCTGCGTTTGATTGGGCCAAAGCCAGTTCATAATCCACCGGATCAATCCGCACCAATACCGCTCCTTGGGGAATAAATTCTCCATCTTGCAGTTGGGGATGACTCTCCACTATCCGTCCTGATACTTGGCTCACTGCTGCCCACACCTTGGCAGGTTGAACTGGCCCATAACCTTGGGCTGTGGGTGTAAAATCAAGCTTTGTAGCAGTAATTACTCTAACAGTCTGGGTTGGCTCCCCTCTGGGTACTTTTGTGGGTGGCCGTTTGTTACTCACAGACCAGAGCAAAACCATAAGACCAACTATAATAGGTGGCAGCACCCAAAGAACGCGCCAATGTGACTGTTTTTTACTGTTCATAGTGTCTCTTCCTTTGAAACGGGATAATTCAAGGCATGGTTGGCAAGTGTGGAAACTAGCTGGGAGATCTGTTGTACATCTTGCGAGGTATAACTTTGCTGGCCCAATCGTCGCAACATAGTAGTGCGAGCAACCCTAAAGAAAAGAATCTGACCCAAAAGTGCATGGGCAACCATATCAGATTCCCGATGACCAGTTGGCAACCCTCTGATAAGAGCCACTAGTTTGGATACAAGAGTGTGCAGGGGTTCAAACAGGTTGCTATACAGAATTTCAAAAGCTTCAGTAGGGTGACTTTGCTCTCGCAAGACAAAGCCAGGAACATCTTCTCCCAACTCACCAGTAAGGAGATTGATTGCGTGCTTTCTTAGCAGATTTTGCAGCAAAAGACGACAACGCTCTAACTCAATTTCAACCTTTTGCATCTCCTGCAACTCAGAATTTACTTTCCCAATATATTTATCTTGAAAGGCATGGATTTTTTCTACAATATAGGCAGCAGTTGCCAAATAAAGTTGCCGCTTACCACCAAAATGATAAGAGATAGCAGATATATTAGCACCTGCGGCCTCTGCTATCTGTCGGGTACTGACCCCATCATAATCCTGATGTCCAAATGCATGCAGACCAGCCTTTAGCAGACGTTCTCTGGTCTTAGATTTGCTATCATCTTTGTGACCGTCTGTATGTTGGTTAACAGAATTTGTTTGAATAGGTGCCATATTTTTCTCCTGTTTGTGAAGAGCATAAACTACCCCGACAAACTGTTTAAGTCAATCGTTTGATTTAAATAAATCAAACGATTGTTTTTTTTGTTATTAATAACCTGTTCAAGTTTAGTAAAATATTTGGCAACACAAAAACATATTGCTAATACATACTCCATGGATATAAAATCATACTTGATAATTCATAAGACAAGGAGACGCCACCATGCAAGCCAAAGTTGCCCAACGAGGTCAAGTTACAATTCCCAAGTCACTACGAGACCAGTTAGCTATACATCCTGGGACTATTTTGGAATTTCATACTGAACAGGGGAAGTTGATTGCTGTCAAGACAAACATCACAAATCCTGTAGATGAACTTTTTGGATCGTTGGGTTCTGGCAGGAAAACAGATGAAATCATGGCAACTCTTCGGGATGACTCATGATTACAGCTATAGATACCAATATTTTAATAGACATACTTGAACCATGCCCTAAATTTGGACTTTCCTCAAAAAATGCACTAAAACTAGCTCTTGCAGAAGGGTCTGTTGTTGCCTGCGATGTGGTTTGGGCAGAAGTGGCAACTGCATATGGAGCTAAACAAGAGGAGCTGCTACGAGCACTTAACGGTCTTGGTGTAACCTTCTCTCCAATTACTCAAAATGCTGCTCAAGAGGCTGTAAAAGGCTGGTTTTTGTATCGGAAAAGTGGTGGGACCAGAAAACGCATAGCTGCTGATTTTTTGATTGGTGGCCATGCTCTAATTCAATCTGATCGACTTCTTACTAGAGATCAGGGAGTGTTCTCAACTGTCTTTAAGTCTTTGAAAATTTTAGACCCATCTTTAGAATAAAATTGAAATATTTGCTGATAACCAGAGACAATTGGAAGATATTTTTTTTACTTAAAAAATTTTTTTACTGGAACAGAAGCAAAACAGGTGAAAAAGTTGTATTCTGAGAAAATAAGAGCAGGTCGAACTGGTTAATATTAATCTAACAAACATAAAAATAGTAAAACCATTTCAACTCGCCAAACATTTTACCTTGGAAAAACTGTATAACTATGAGCAAAACCTTTTCACTGGAATTTTTCCCCCCAAATACAGCCGAAGCTGAAGCAAAGCTTTGGGATGTTATTTCTAAATTTTCAGAATATAATCCAAGCTTTATCTCAATCACTTATGGAGCTGGTGGAGGCAACAGAGAACGCACTGTAGAATTTACCTGCCGAGTAAAACAGGATACCAAGCTCTCGACAGTGGCGCATTTAACCTGTGTCGGAGACAATGAAGAGGAGCTATCCCGAATACTAGACAGATACCAATCCCAAGGTATAAACACAATTCTTGCTTTGCGTGGTGATATTCCCAAGGAAGCACCCAAAAACAAAAAAGGTGTGTTTCCATACGCAGACCATTTTGTATCTTTTATTCACGACCGCTATCCAGATTTTAAAATCGGTGTAGCAGCCTATCCAGAAGTTCATCCCGAAGCTAAAGATAGTGCAACAGATATGGTAAATTTTAAAAAGAAGGTCGATGCTGGAGCTGATTTTGCTATAACCCAGTTTTTCTTTAAAAACAAAGACTACCATGAGTTTGTCGCGGAATGTCGCAGGCAAGATATTAATATACCTATAATTCCTGGAATTATGCCAATAACTGATTTCAAACAGATTAATAAATTATCGCAGTTGTGCGGTTCACAGTTACCAATCTGGATTGCACAAAAGATGGAACAGTTAAAAGATGATCCTGAAGCCATGCTGGATTTTGGTATTGATGTCGCAGCCAAGCAGAGTCAAGATTTATTGGATAATGGTGCTCCAGATCTGCATTTTTTTACCATGAACCGTACTCCAGCAGTTTTAAAGATACTGGAGCGTATTTAAGAGTTAATTTTAGCAATGTTGACCATAAAATGTTCTAGCTGTCGGCGGAAGCTCTGGAAATATGAAAAATTAGGTAGTGGCGAAGTTCTGCGATGTCACAAATCCCGCATCAAAAGAATGTATGATACAAAACTGCATGATGGGAAAATTTACTGCGGTTGCGGTCGTGCTATTGGTATTGATAAGGGAAACCATTTTAGTATGGATAAAAAAGCCTTCACATACTCGGGTAGCAAGGTCTCTAAGTTATAGCTTTCTCCGTTCTATTTTTTCTTCTCTCCCATAGTTATCGGATGTTTTTTTCCATAGGCAGATGTGGTGGTGTCAGGTGATGATAACACTGCCATGTAGGCAGCTATAAGCAAAACACCAATATTCAGAAAACCTGTAAACAAGACTCCCGTAAATACTCCCTTTAATGCCTTACGTTTTTCAACCAAATATAAATAGATCATAATGGGTATTGCATAAAAAAGCTGACCTACAATTCCCGGTGCAACCAACATGATAAAAAGTACTATCCCAACAGCCCCTTTATCAACAACAACTTCAATTCCCTGTGCTTCTAATAAATAGATAACAAAAAAATATATTGCACAAATTACCAAATATAGCAGATGGCAAACTAACAGAATTTTTATTCCTGAATTAAAGCTATCTTTTATAGGTTTTTTCATAAACTTTGTAAAAGCGAATGCTTAAGTCAGAGACATCATTAAACACTACTACATGAATATCAACTAATTTTAATAATACTAAACTATCATCAACTAAACCCTGCTCTCAACTTTTTCCAAAAGCTCCATACATTCACCATGTTTTTTTCTAAATAAATGTATATATTTCTTAACATTTTCTTTCTCTTTCATAAGCTGGGCTTGGCTCTGTTTAAGAGAATTTTTAAGATTTTCAAGCTCTTCTTCCAAGTT
>JADFYX010000046.1 GCA_015232795.1 Magnetococcales bacterium | reverse complement strand
AAGCGGCATGGCCAGCACTCTTCGAGAAACCATGTCTCGGGAGGATGATGCGCGGAGCTTGCTTCGAGGGATTTACAATTCCGAGGCGGATATCATTCCTGATGATAAGGCAAAAACATTGACTGTTCGATTGCATCATATGGCTAACCAGAGTTCAACTGCGGCAATCTGGTATTTGTGCAATGAACTCAACAAAACTAAGACTGTATTCCCAGGAACTGAATATCGAATGATTTTTAAACAGGTGTCATCGCAAAATCTGTGAGGTCAGGAGTTCTGAAATTACAAGAATATCAGCGTACCTACAGTTCTACCCACACAACAGTTGGAATCTCCCAAAATTAAAAACCACCACTTTTTAGTAGCGGTATTCTGGTTTAATGTGAATCCGTGATTGGGATTCACATTCACAAAAAATGACCCATCACCGAACACTACCTACAAAGAGGTGACTGCGTGTTCTAGTGATTCAAGATGTAAAACTATCTCTTTGGCTTCTTCTTCACTGATTGTGGGCTCTTTTCCGCTGAATTCACCAACTCATCAAAACCAGATTTATAGGTTCGGTCCTGAGTGACTCGAAAAGCTGCATACTCTTTTTCCGCCAGAGCTTTGGCTACCGATGCTCGTGTTTTGCCTGGCACACTCAATAGTTGATAGTCGTTAAATACCAGGAAAGCATCTAGTTTTTGAACCCAGTCTTCCATTTTCATTACGCGGTTTTTCTTGGCTTGCAACTCGGCATAATCCAGATACATGGTAACAATATGATTCAGTTCATCTAACTCCTGCTCACTCAGATAATTTTTTGCGATGGAGACATCCGACTTAAGAATCTTACCTTTGGGAGCTTGCTTCCAGGTTGTCAGGCCCATTTTTGGCTTTTCCCGATCAGCACGTGACTCAATCATCTCAGCAGCCGTTAGACCATGTATCGCCCAATGTAGCTTGTTCTGAACCGTTGCGTAAAAGGTTCTAGAGGTTTCATCATCTGAGTCATAGTCTGCCGAACATTCAGCGTAAATATCGGTAATCTTCTGATAAAAACACCGCTCCGAGGCTCGAATCTCCCGGATTTTCTCAAGTAGTTCATCAAAATAGTCATGGCCGAATTTCTCTCCATTTTTCAGCCGCTCACTATCTAGGGCGAAACCCTTGATAATAAACTCTTTCAAAACACCTGTTGCCCAGATACGAAACTGTGTGGCCTGCTTTGAGTTCACCCGATAACCAACTGCGATAATGGCATCCAGATTGTAATAACGAGTTTGATAAGATTTGTTGTCAGAGGCAGTTGTTTCCAAAATGGAAACAACTGAATCTTCATCCAATTCTCTGGTCTCAAAAATATTTTTCAAATGCTTTGTTATGGCAGGAACTTGAACACCAAACAATTCGGACATACGTTTTTGGGTCAACCAAATCGTCTCTCCCTGATAAAGCACATCAATTTTTACTTGCTCATCATCTGATTTATAAAAAAGAATATCAGCCTCTACCGGAGGTTTTTTTAATTTTTTTGAGCTCATAGCCCAATTCTCCTTAGTTCTTTTTAATCTATGTTTCCAACCAAATGCTCTTCTCTTACAACCCCTTTAGCTTGGCATTAAATAGGGAGAATATATGAAATCTATACAATATCAGTTTGGCCCCATTCATTGGAGCTTGGTTATTGACTGTCACAACTAATTGCACTGAAGATGAACTACAAGGATATCTCATTCCGTAAGGAAGAGAAAGAGCCACCTATTTTTATAAGCCCAACCCTGCTGATTCAAAGTCTACACGTGCCCAATCTTCAGCTTTGATTTCCTCAATCGCCTTTTCACCAAATTGTGCTCTACGGCGTTTGGCATTACAGCAAACCCGAGAACAAAATTGCATATGATTGGCCAGGATATGGGCCATAGGGTCATCGGGAAAGGTACGTCGAGCTTTCCGCTTCATCCTGTTCATGTGGTGCCGTCTGGTGGATCTTTTGGAGGGTTGCATGGTTGTGCGCTGCGGGAATGGAACGATGCTGTTTTGTGGACTTTGGACGGATTTGTGCGGTAATGTGGCGATAGCCATGGTGTGATCCTTTTTCGAGAAGGTTCGTTGTGGTTAGGACCGGTTGGTGGTGAGACACCTTCCGGCCCGACTTATTAATGAACTCTACCCTGCAACCCTCATCAATATCAAAGGAAAATAATCTTGACTTGATGATTGGGGGGGCTCTAGGTCACCACGCCCCATGCGTCGCATAAGCATCAATAGGGCCATATTGCTTAATGGTCGGCCTTGTCGCTGGCCTGGAAAAATGTAACTGTCAGCCGAACAGTCTGTAAATGAAAGGCCAGCGGCCTTTTTCAGTAAGGCCATGGCAACCTTGGATAGTGGTACACGGTGCTCTCTACGCCCTTTCATTCTTTCTGGTGGGATTATCCAGCTTGCCGTTTCCATATCAACTTCACCCCAAGTAGCGTTTAAGGTCTCACTGGTTCGTGTAGCGGTAAGAATGGCAAACTCAAGGGCCAGGCATGCCACTCCTTCCTGTTGGCGTAGATCAATCAGAAACTGAGGAACAGAGCGAAAATCCAGTGCAGCATGGTGCTCCACTTTCGCCACCTTCCTTTTGGGGGGAAGAATATTTGAAAGATGCCCCTTCCAACATGCCGGGTTCTCCCCCTGTCGATATTCACGTGTAGTGGCATAATCCAGTACAGCCTCAATCCTCCCCCTGACTCTTGATGCGGTTTCAGATTTTGTTGTCCAGATTGGTTCCAGACACTGAATGACCAAGGCCGTATCGACAGCCACAACTGACAGATCGCCTATAACGGGAAAAGCATATTTTGAAAGGGTGTTGGTCCACTGTTGTGCATGCTTTGGATTACTCCACCCAGATCGGTTGGCTTCAATATAGGCGGTAGCGCACTATGCGAAGGTGATCCCTCTGGCTGCCTCAACCCTAGCCGCCATCTGGGAGGCTTTTTTTACTTCGATGGGGTCTTTATCCTTCGTGAATGGCTTTCCTGCATGCGGCTGCCTTTTCCCTCGCTTCCGACAAAGAGAAATCACGAACCGGGCCAAGTCCCAGAGTCCGGGCTTTTTTGGTAATGGGGGACTTGAAACGGAAAACCCACGACTTACCCCCATTTTTCAGTTGAAGCCACAGACCTCCACCATCACCGTACATACCCGGCTTGGTTGCCTTGGTTACCTTCATAGCCGTGAGCCGTCCAGAATGATGTTTCATGCTCTACCCCCACCATTTGTTACCTATCCACATTGGCAGACAAAAACTCTACCCACGTTTCTACCCACACGAATATTCTGGATTCAAGCATATTCTATTGGATGGCAATGGACAAGAAAAAAGCCAGTGACTATTGAAATCACTGGCTTTTATCTTCTTAATGGACTCTCTTGGAGTCTAATCTGGCGGTGGGGTGGCATCCATATTGGGAGTGCAACATAACATTATTGTTGAGTTTATTTATATGGTGCTTTTCAATATACCCCCAAATGTACCCCCATTTTGTTTTTTGCCCTTTCTTATTCTCTGTTTTATCTTATATTTATATCCGAATCAAACCCCATAACTCGTAATGAGCAGGTCTTCGGTTTAATTCCGAAAGGTGGCTCCAAATATTTTAATCACTTAGTCAAAACAGATTAAGTGCTTTCACTTTGCGGGTAGCGTTCTGGGTAGCGTTTTTGATGTGGCAAGTGCAGAAACGTGGTGAAACGTTCTGGTTGATTTTGTTTCTGCATCAAAATATTAACTGCCGATCACCATCCAAAACAGCCAATTTACCAGCATAAAACCCTCCTTCTCTCCATATTATTGCACACAATAGACGTTCATTTTTTCAGGTGATTGACATCTGGGAATCTGTTACGATGCGCCAATAAATGAGTAAAGAAGTTAAAACTTGATAAAAACGTCCAATTACTGGATTTGAGTTCATATTCTCAAGAGGCACCTAATGGCTATCACGTTTAACGAAGTAAAAATTTTTTACAACACAAACCTTAGCAAATTATCTACGTGTGAAGATAAATTTTCTGCGATTTTAGAGAAAGCCCGGAAAAATAAAACTGCTCCAATATATAGCGTTCACTCAAGAAAAAAAGACATTGGAAGCATTTTCCTTAAAACAAAAAGAGACAAAATCACTAAAATAGATAACCTCCACAAAATGAACGATATTATAGGGTTTCGTGTCATTTGCTTATTCGAACAAGACATATACAAAGTATTTAATTATTTGATTGAAACCATCAAAAATGATCCTACATATAATCTTGAGGAATTTAAAATATTCAATTGGGATAATGAAATTCAACTCAGTAATATGAAAGATACTGCCGCAGAACTTTGTGGAAAAGACAAATCAATTGACAAGAAAAAAGGGACTGGGTACAAATCAATCCATTTCATTATTAAAGACACAATACATGGATTGATTTTTGAACTTCAATTAAGAAGCATCATTCAAGATGTATGGGGACAACTTGAACATGCTTTGTCATACAAAAAAGGAGGCATTAATGAACATGTCCAGAAAAGCTTTATCCTCCTTTCAAAAGATCTTGAAAATGCTGATAGGTTAGTAAGATACCTAAGAGATGTTTCAGACAAAGAGCATATAGAAAGAAAGTACGTTAAAAACAAATACCGCCCTTTAAAATTTTTCAAATATGAGGACAATATTTTACCAGAAATTTTCACCCCAGACACTTCTTGTGATGTGAAATTTCGGCATATAATCACGGCTTACAATAACTATAATGACATAATGTCAAATTATAGGAGGGGAAGACCGGTTAACTTTGATTCATTTTCTGCTTGGCTTGAGAAAACCATTCCACAGTTTGACCTGCTAGAAGACTTACTAGTAAAACACTTTGGCCTTGGTGATAGTGATAGTGATAGTGATAGTGATAGTGATATCAACAACATCGAAGATATCAGGGTAAAATATTGGATCCTTATGGAAAGAGCTTTCTTATCATTTTGCTCACTTGACTATGATTCAGCGATGAAAATTTACGATCAATTTCTTACAGAAGAGGCAATGGTGGAAAATGGAGAATTTTTATCTGACAGATATGTCGTGCACTTTCGTGTTGGTGAGATTTTTCATGCAAGAGGTGAAACAGAAAGGGCACTGGAAAAATTCGATGAATGTGTAAGAATATTAGAAAACAATAAAGATGACCCTGCTCTTAAAGTTATTTCAAGCCCGAAAAACTCCTTTAGTATTCACTTCAAATTAGCCCACATATATTGGACATTTGGGAGTGAATATTATACATATTCGTTAAAACACATTGAAGATGCGCTCCTTGTTTTTAACGAGCATGAAAAAGCTATTACTGAAGAAGAACCTTCTGTTTCATTATCTATACTAAACAATATATGCTGGTATAATCTGTTTGCATTCAATGCTATTGTCAAAGACAGAAAAATTGACAAATTGGATAAGATTGACCAAGAGAAGGCTATGGAATTTTTGGATAAAGGAGAAGAGGCTCTCAGAAATATGTTAACACAAAAAGGCATACCTCTACAGGGGTACGACACAGCAGCTTGGTTTCTTTTTTGTCAATATAAATCTGGAGTCAAAGACAAGAGTGCATTAACAGAAGCTAAAGAACACCTGGATAAAGCGTGGGAAGCCGATAACCCCAAAGAGGAAGATATTCTATACAGCCTCGATTCAATTGAGCTACGGAAAAATCATCTCAGAGAAATTATTCATGCCCTTTCTTGAAATTTTCCACAAAAAAAAGGCCGACATTTCGTATATGCCGACCTTTTTTTTTGTATGAAAAATTTTTTTAGATAACCAAAGGTCCAGACATGTGCACTAACTCCTCGTCTATTGATAAGTTTTGCAGTGCCCAATTTTGGGCTTACTGAGTCATCGGTTTCTTGCTTACTGAATTTATCGGTTGCTCGAAGAAGAAACTTAATTAACTAGTTGCAATATCCCTGCCGGGCCTATCGCACAACCTGTTCAGAGAGGCTAACACGCTCTTCCTTCACTGGAAAGGAAAAAATTAGTTATTTTTTCTCATTTAATTTCAGCCTCATACATCTACCAACCCTTTGTTCAAGCCTATAAACCTGAACATTCTAGAGCATTCCTACAGCCATCTGTTCATGTCAATATTCTCCTTCCACGTGGAAATTTTGTCCATATATTCCCTAAACTGGCCCAATTTTTTCTCATCAAAAACAAAAAAACTCTACAAAAACAGGCAAACATTACCCCTTGAAACTGCCCTTTTCCTCATATACTTTCCCCATTGCCGTCACTATGATACCACCAAGAACAGCACATTCATACACTTTCAAACCTTTTTCCAAGGTTAACAATTGCCATATAAGGATTATGAATGAACAAAAAGACACATTTCATCGAGACAACCAACTCCATAGACCACCCGAATATCCAATACAAACGTCTGTTTTAAAAACTGAACAGCTTCCTCAGTTATTCAAGACATCCCAACATAATATGAATAACCTGGGAAACTTAAGCAACATATATTCATTACATTGTTCTGATAATAACGGTCACAACAACATGATTTTTTCTATGTTATTCAGAGCTTTAAAATGCTACACCACTATCCATCCACGTTGATCGGATCACCCGCCTTTGTGGTTTGCTTTTTCTTGTCGAACCCTCTATGACCTTACGCAAGGTATGAACCTGCCGGATCGTCGCTGCCGCTGCATTCAGGGCTTCACAGTCTAGAAAATGGTTGTCTTTTCTGGTTTTAATCCAGGTTACTTTGCCGGATGCCTTGACCAACCGCTGTTCAGCTACAATCTGTTGGCAATAATCGTCCGTCACATCATCGGAAAGGTGCCAAGCTCCTGGTTCTCCCGCTGGCCATTCGATCCGGCCATGGACCCACGATTTGAAATAATCGGAATCAATGTGCCAAAGTTGCAGCCCTCTTTTGGCGATACCTCCCCGAGAATCAATCTCGATTTTTGCTGATTTTACCGGTTTATCCTGGGTGTCATGGCCTTTGGCGGGGGCGGCCCTTCTGGGGTTTCGACGGCAAAACTCGTAAATCTGGTTGATTGGTTGTCTTGCGCTGCCGGGTCGGTAGCCGGAATCAATCAGCATCAGGCTGATTTGTAGCTTTCCCCAGTTGGTTTGTAATAGTGCTGATAATTGGTTCCAGACTTCAGAATACTCTGTTTCTCCCCAAAGTTCACCGGCTCGAATCAGCCAGGATTCAAAGTTCACCCCCCAACCACGCACCGCATATACAAGCCGGTTTTTCTGAACATCCACTCCGCAGGTGATCCGTTGCACCCCCTTGGGGATCTCATCAGAGGAATATCCCCCTCTGAGTTCGGCAACCCGTTCCCAATCTGGAGCCTCACCGCTCATTTTGTACAGCTCACCAAAGCCGGTGTTTATAACAGCCTGAATCCTGCCTGGCTCTTTGCTCCGTGTAGCCTCCAAGAATGATTTTGCCCGTTGTCCGAAAGTTCTCCAGGGGGAGCATAGACCGGATACCCAAAATGATGCGGTATCACTATCTGGGGGATCTCCGATTATCTCTCCTTGTGGCGTAATCTCCTGACCGGGAGCCACATACACCCCTCGGGCATTCATGGCGGTTTTATGTTCATCACCGATCAAAGCATCACAAACCGGGCATTGAATCCGGGCCTCTTTTAGTGTTTGTTGTGGGGTGGCATCTTTCGGCCAGGTCAGAAGCTCAAACCGTGGGCTAAAATATTCCCCGCATTCTGGGCATGGCCAGGCCCATTGGAATCTGGTTCCCTCCTCATATAAGGCCCATATGGGTGATCCGCCCTCAATGGTTGGGGTGCTGGTGACAATGACTTTGCCATCGGGAAAGGTGGAAGTTCTGGCCTCTGCCAGTTCTACCGGGTCGCCCTCACCATCAACATCGTTACCCATGCGGTCTCTTTCATCAACCAAGACAATGCCAGCCGGATGGCTGGAAAGTTCCGTTGCCGAACCGGCCCAACCAAATCCAAGCCGAACCCCGGCTATGAATTTTTCCGTCATTTTATTCTGTTTGCCCTTGGCCAGCTTGGACCAAAGGGATGGAACTGACTTGAACATTTTCATCACCCGATCATTGGATACCGATTCCGCCAGCTTTTGATTGGGGGCGATAAATAGAACGGGGGCTGGATCATCGTCCAACCGATGGCCAATAACGTTGAACAATCCCTCACTTTTTCCCATCTGTGACCCCATAACGGCAATAATCCGTTTATAATGCGGGTCTGAACAGGCCCTCATAATTTGAATCATGTATGGAGTTCGGGCAGATCGCCATGGTCCTGGCTCGGCACTGCCTTGGGGAAGAATGCGGCATTGATCGGCCCATTGATCCGCTGTTCGTGGTGGGGGTGGTCGCAACAACTCTGCCCCTATGGATAAAGCCCGTTTTGATTTACGCATTTTCACCCCCTGTATTGTCGATGAACTGTTCCAACTTATCCGCCGCCGCTCTCCGAATTCTCCGGGTCTCCTCCAGGAGTTTCTGCCTAACCTCTGCCGGGCTGTTGGTTCCGGCCAACTCTCCCGCCAACCGTCCGGCCAGTCCATCCAACTGGCTCGATATAATCACAATGGATTCGGCAAAGACTGATTCCACATCTGCAACTGGGCTCAGTTCTCCTTTCCGCTGTTGAACCTTCAGTTCCTCATGCTCAGCCTGTGCCCGAACCAACCGTTTACGCTCGCTGGCAATATCACCGGTCTCAGAACCCTCGCTCCGATATTTGACAAATGATTGAACACTGGCCGCCAGGTCATAACGGCCCAGTTTGACCGCTGTAAAAACACCCGCTTTCAGCAGTCTGGCCCCATGACGCTGGGAGATACCCAATAAACTGCTCAGGGTCGCCATTGAGATTGAACCTGTATCTGATATTTCCATTTTCCCCTACCCCACATCATGACAAAATGACACCGATAATTGCCGACAAATACCGGCAAAAGACGGGACTCGCGGAACCCGCAGGCTTTCCTGTTTTTGGAAGGACCCGCGACTATCTCTTCATGAGAATCTGTGCCGCCTCATGGGGTGTATACACTTTCCCGGTTTGATGGTCATAAACCCATCTTTTCCCCACTACCCATACCCGGCTACCCTCATCGGCAACCTGCTTTGCCCAATACTCTGTTGATTCAGTGGCTATCTTCAAAAATTCCCACCACATGTCAGGTGACATATTTTCAGGTGGTTCCAGGAACCATATATGGGCCAACCACTCCGCAACCGGACGGGGTATGCCGCTCTCATATTCAAAAATTGCCGCCCTCTCTTCGATCTCTTCCGGGTCGGTCTGGACGGCGGTTAAGGGGGCAACCTTACCCCCCAAAGAGGCATAGAGTGATTGTGTGGAGCTACTGGCGTTTTTAGCCGTTTTAGCCAAATTAGCCGGGGTATCCGTAGAAATTGAATTTGTCATATTTTCCTCACTCCCCGGCTAAAATGGCTAAGTTGGCTAATTTGGGATTCACCTGATATAGGGTTTTTCTCTGACCCTTCAGCAATGGAGTGGCATAGACCCAAAGCAACCCCTCCATGATCTCCAGCATTGTCTCGGCATCCCTTGCCGTGAGTCTTGGCCTTGGTCCCATCTGGCATAGATAGGAGGCTTTCAGTTCGGTGATTCGTTTCTCCTTCAACCATTTGCCGATTGTGATTATCTGTTGGGCCTCTCCATCCTCTCCAACCGTTCGTTGGATTCGAACCGCTTCAGACAGGTGATAGGCTCCCAACTGTTGGGCCTGCCGCCAGGTCTCCGGTGAGAGTTCAGATTCCAGGGCAGAGATAAAATGTGGGTTCTGCATCAAGTGAAGAACCAAAGCCGCCTTACAGGTGGCCGATACCGCTTTGGAAGCAATATCCCGAACATCATCCAGCCGATTTCCCGCCCCCATCATTTTTTCAATCGTGTTGTGGTACTCCCTCCTGGCCTCTGCCGCTTCTGGTGAAAGCCTCACCAAGTGTGGAATTGGCTTGCCGTCCTTCTCCGGCATCTTGACTTTTAATAGTTGAGTAACGGTCTCCCGGTAGGTCTCTAACGCCAAATCATCCAATCCCGCTTCATTGGCAGATTCCATTCGGGTTCCAACCAACGATTCAAGATAAACCGGCCAGATCCGGGCCAGTGCCCCGGAAGCTCTCAGGGTGGAGTGGTTGGCAATCTCCATGAATTTATCGGGCTGGGTCATGACGCAGACATTCAGGCAAGGGTTGTATATGACCCGCTCCTCTGGCCCATGCTCACCGCCTACCCGGTCACGGGTAATGGTGTCACCGGAAATACCGGCCAGATAGATGGCATCCCCGGTCCGGTCCTTACCGGAATATTTACCCATGATGCTATCCAAGACGGGCCGACCCTCCCCTGATAACACCGCATAGGCTCCCTCATGATCATGAAGTTTTTGGAATAATCGTTCCTCCGTTGCATCAGTAGTGAATAGACGGGGTGGCGGTGGAATCGGCCTCTTTTTCCCCGTTTCAGCCGCTATTCTTTCCACCAGTTCATCACGGTGGTTATCGCTCCAATCTTTTTTCGCCGCCTCCCGTTCCAGTGTGGCTATGAGTTTGTCTATCACCCGATGTTGGGCCAGTGCCTCCTGTCGTTCTTTGGAAAATGTTTCTGCCATCTCCTTGGCCCAATCCTCCAGTGGGCCAGTCATGATTTTAAAGGGTGGTGATTTTCGCTCACCCGATCCGGCAATAAGAGCGAAAAAAAGAGAAGGATGGAGATAGAGTCCGGGTCTCTCCTCGATCCGGGCTTTTTTACCAATGGCGGTTGCAATAACCGATAACCCTATGACTGCCGGGCTGACCACCGGAACCTTGGCAAATCGGGCTACCTCTGCCGCCGCTCTCAAAATTGAATCGGGCAGTGCCTCAAGGGGATAGGCTTCCCACTTCTCAGTATTGACCGTGACCGGTTTGGGGTCTGGCCATTCATCATGGTTGTTCATGATTTGCCATCAGCCCTCCCCACCCAAATCAGTAATCAATCGCCGGATACTTTCGACCGGCCAGGCGGTGGTACGTGGACCCAGCTTGACTGGCTTGGGAAAACGGCCCGATGCAACACCGTTCCACCATGTGGATTTTGAAATGGGTAGAATGTGCAGAATGAGTGGAAGCCGAACAAAGCCGGTTTCGGGCAGTACGCCCTTGGGATAAATCTCGTTTGCCATATCAACTCCTGTTTGGATAGTGTTGGATGATGGCTATAAAGATAGAAAGGTTGGTTGGAACGGCTCTATTGTAGATAGACTGGATTGGAACGGCTCAGTATACAGCCGTTCCGATTGGGGTCATCTTCGAGGGGGGAATACTTTGGCTTTCACGCCTTTCAACGCATTTTTCACAGTACCAATGGATGGTGGTTTAAAATAATCATCAGAATCAACAAGCCTTGCCTGAATATGTTCTGCCATTTGTAAGACCGTCCAACCGGGATTCTCTTTCCATGCCCTCTTTGCCATGGCTTGCCAGATTTGCTTATCTTCCTCGACCTCCTGGCTTCGAATCCGGGCACTCTCCTTTCGGCCTTGCTCCATTCCTTCCCGGACCTTTCGCCCGGTTTTAATGAATGGCTCCAGGGTTTGGAGTTCCGTTTGGTGGCTCTCCTCCAGCTTCAAACGTTGCGCCTCGGCTAGAAATGCCTGACCGGATGCCAGCGGTTTGGGAGCCTTCTCCCCTTGGCTTATACAATCATCCAGGGCATCCTTGACTTGAACAATAGCCAGTACTGCAAAGATGACATGATTTGGTGTACTGCTGTCAAAGCCTATGGATTGTCTGGCAAAATAGATAACCTGGTTTGGTATCTGATCCGGGCTATGGGCATAATCCACGGAAATACCCTCTTCATCAGAGGGTGCCCACTCTGACCCATACTGCTGTGCATAGGAAAAAATTTCCATGGAGTTGCGGAAAATAGCCCGAACAGAAAGCAACATACTTTCACTGACCAAGCCATTGAAAGTTTCATATTCCGGCCAGTTCTCCCTATCGGGTGAATATTGATCCAAACGAATGCCCAACAAAAAACGGGCTTTGGTAATCACCTCGATACACCGTCCGGTGTATGTGCTGGGGGAGGCATCTGTTATTGGCAATCCACCAAACAAGG
>JADFYX010000466.1 GCA_015232795.1 Magnetococcales bacterium | reverse complement strand
CAAGGTTTAATGTGCTAAATATGAAGTTGGTTATGTGTATGCTACTCTATCTAATTTTAGCTATAACTTGCTGATAAACAGAAACATAATTAGCCACAGATTTTTGCCAATTGCGCTCCTCTTTTACATAGCTTTGCGCTTGCTTGTGGATGGTGGGCCAGTCTGTTTCATTGGACAATAGTTGCAACACCTTGGCTGCTAGATCATCCTTGCTTCCGGCAGTAAACAGATATCCGGTTTTTCCATCTTGGATTAACTCTTTATGACCACCAACATCAGAGGCTAAAACTAGTTTACTGCTAGCCATGGCCTCTAACGGTTTTAGGGGAGTTACCAGATCTGTCAATCTGATAGCCAGGCGGGGATAGATAAAAATATCTACTAGTTGATAGTAGAGGGGCACTTGTTCATGCTCTACCCGGCCAGTGAAAATTATATTTTTAGCAAGATTTAACTCTTGCACCTGAGCCTTTAATTTTGCCTCTTCGGCCCCTCCTCCCACCAACAGCAGAACCACATCCTTACGCTCTTGACAGATTTTCACCATGGCTAATATCAGTAGCTCAAGCCCCTCATAACCATAAAAAGAGCCGATAAAACCTAATACTTTTTTTCCTGCAACACCGACTTTTTGAGCAAAGTTATCTGGTAGAGCAGGAGGAGATGAAAAGTTTTTAAAATCTACGGCATTGGGAATGATAGTTATTTTGTTTGGGGAGGTTCCTCTACCAATTATCTCTTGGCGCAAACCTGCACAAATTGTGGTGACAGCCTGGGCCTGTTTTATTACCCAAGACTCAAGCCATCTGGTTAATAGATATCTTGGCCCCCAAGATCTACTAGTACCGTGACTAACTGCGGCATCTTCCCAAAACGCGCGAATTTCATAAACTACCGGAATGCCAAAACGTCTAGCAGCAAGCACCGCTGCCACTCCATTTAAGGCCGGAGAGTGGGCATGGATAATATCTGGTTTTTTGCTTGCCACCAGCTCTTCAATTCTGGCCTGTAAAGCCTTGATAGCAACCCACTGTTGAATAACGGGAACCTTGCTAAAAAACCCGGTTGCAGATTTGGTACGATAAAAATTGAGTCCTGATACAACCTCTTTTTCAACGCCCCCACAAGCATGGCGCAGACCTGTTACCTGTTGGGTCTTAAAGCCCAGTTTATGCTGTTGTAACAGAATAGATCTGGTTCTAAACGTATAACCACTCTGCAATGGTAGGGAGTGATCCAAAACGTGGAGAATATCCATGGGTTATTGCTCACTCCACATTTTGAAAAAAGCCTTCTCAAGTTTTTCGCTAAAGCCTTTTGCATCACAAAGTGGAGAGTTTTGCAGACGGTCTCGCATTGTACTGCGCAGAGCCTCTAGTTTAGTGGCCTCTTTTGCTAGGGAGATAGCTTTTGCAATATAATCCTCCCGGTTTTGGGCTATTAAATCATCCAGCCCTACCTGGGTAAGAATACTGGCTCCCACACGTGAGCCATGATTATCACCTCGTAACACTACTGGTGGAACCCCCATCCACAAAGATTCACAAGTTGTGGTTGTACCGTTATAGGGAAAGCTGTCCAGACTTATATCAACTTTATTATATGTGGATAGATGATTAAATATTGTCTTTGTTGTTGGCAAGAAAATAAGCTGTTCGGTATCTACAGACTCGTTTGCAAAAAGAGCTGCATACCTCTGCCTTACTTCAGGACAGCTTAAAGATTTGTTTTTGATCAACAGCTTTGCGTTGGGGATGGCTGTTAAAATTTGCGCCCAGATTTTTACCACCTGAGGGGTAACTTTTGCCAAATTATTAAAACTTCCAAAGGTACAATATCCTTTGCTTTGCAGAGGAAGCGGGGCAACTTCTGGGCTGTTATCTGCTGGCTGATAGTTCAAAAAACCATCTGCCAGGCGAAATAATTTTTCACTGTGAAGTTGGTCGGAAATTCCAGGGGGATCGGCGATAGCATCGCTAAACCGATAATCCATAGTGGCTAGTC
>JADFYX010000465.1 GCA_015232795.1 Magnetococcales bacterium | reverse complement strand
CGTTTACTGGTAAAATATTTTTATTAGGATTAATGCTATCTTTCCCAAGCCCAAAGCGGTTTTCAAGCCAGCTAGCAGCAGCTCTGCGGAGTGCAGGTTCTCCACGAGTAGTTGGGTAACGGCTAATTCCATCTAAGGCATCAGCCATGGCATCCCGGAGTTTTTTGGCAACAGGATGTTTTGGCTCACCAATGGAGATATTTAGGGATGATAGGTTAGGGTTTGGTTCTACCTCCCCAATGAGAGCCGCTAGTTTTTCAAAGGGGTAAGGTTGTAATCTATCCAAGTATGGGTTCATCAGTTCGGTCCTGGAGTGTTTTTATTGCTAGGAGGCTCTTTTTTTGCTGCTAATGGCTTGTTAATTATTATATTTTCTATGGGTGTGGCGTTCAATGTCTGGCGATCTTTTACATGACCTACCAGCCAGGTAACCAGATCCTTCCATATGGATTTAACCTCTAGTTTGCTGGGCATTATTCCAGCATGTTCCAGCTCTATTGTAATAATAGGAACCCGTTGCACCGAGCCTACATAGCGCCCTAGAGCGCCTGGGTATGTGCCTAGCAGTGATAGATAGAGCTGCCCCAATTTTTCTGGTGGTATATTTGGAGGTCCGTCAAAGTCCAGCAGACCAAAAGGGGCGTGGATAGAAACTACAGCATGGGGTTTAAATCTCTCAATCTCTTCTGTTACCCAGCGAGATTCCGGCTCACTTAAAGAGGATGGGCCGGGATAACGGCGAGGATCACGTTCGGTTTCGTCTATCCAATATTTGCGACTTTGCCCAAGCCACTCTTCATGAGTTGCAGCAGTGGGAAAATTGCGATTTAAATCAACATTGTTATGGTTCATTCTCTGGGACTCTTTGCGTAACAAGCCATCGGGATTAACCAGAGGAGCTATTCGCCAATGAAATAGTCCTGAATGATGTTTGTTGAGGGTCTGCATCCATTTAAACACAATGCTAACAGATGAAAACTCGTCTCCATGAATACCTCCTAATAATAGAATCCGGGCCTGAGGGGTACGGTCTTTTACTGGTGGGTACTCTTTTATGATAATTGGCAAGCCATTTACTGAACGACCGCCACTTAAGGAAAACTTTTCATCAAGACATGCCTTTTCACTAACACTGCCAAGTTTTACACCTATTTGTTTACATATCTGTGCAATTGAAACTTGTTTAACAGCTTTAAGCTTTTTTTGAGATTTTGGATCTGCTTTTGGAATATCCTTTTTTTTAATGAGATTGTTTTTTTTAGGGGTGTTGTGTGGTAAACTAGACTCGCCTGTAGCTTGCTTTATTATCTCTTGCAGAGCCTCTTGTACAGAGAGAGGAGAAATTGTTGAATTATTCTGTTTTATCTCCACAGCTAAAGAATGTACAGGCCACAGCAGCCCAAGCCAATATATTGCACTCACTAACATGAGACAATTCAGGTGTTTGGTAAAAATCAACGGATTGATTTTTAAGTTTATGAATGGTTTTAAAGAAAACCGGAACAGGTTTTGCATAAGCTTGGTGAGTAATACAGTTCCTTTAAAGCAAATTGACGCAAATTACAACTTTTGCACAGACAATAGCCCTTAGTTTTTACTGTAATATGGGGATTGCGTCAATAACCGAATTAATGAAGCATTGATAAACAGATGGTTTTTTATTTTTGGTTGTGGTTTTCAAGTAACGGGTTTCCTAAATGGTTTTTTAGGTATTAGGCTGTAAAAGCAAAGAGTAACGTGCCAATATTGCCTGGCATTTCTGTTTTGCTTAAAGCCTTAACTAAGTGAGCTATAATATGAAAAGAAGAGATTTTTTACAAACAGTTGGTTCAGGGGTTTTAGCGGCAGGCGTTGGTATGGGACTGCCTCAGAACGCTTCGGCAGGAATTCCTCTTCCTTCTACGACAAAAAGGCCAAAATTCCGACAGACAGATTTGACGGCCTACCTTAATAAAGTAAGGCAGTTTAATGAGGATCACCCTGGAGATATCTTCCTAAGTGAGAATC
>JADFYX010000464.1 GCA_015232795.1 Magnetococcales bacterium | reverse complement strand
CATCGACACTAAAATGTACCGATCACAAATGGATGAATTTATCGATTTTTGGAGAAATAAAGCGGATCGGGTGAGAATTTATATTGAACATTCATTAGATGGGAAACCGGGTAGTATTCAAGAAACGCTGCCTAATTTTCAAGATCGGCAAGCATGCCAGAAGCCTTTTACTGATATGATTATTTATTGGGATGGGCATGTCGGAAGTTGTAATCACGATTGGACTAGATTGCAGGTAGAGAGCCTTGGAAATGTTAACAATGACAACATATGTGCAATTTGGCAGGGTGATAGATATGCGCAATTACGAGAACTTCACAATGTAAGTCGACTTGATGGAGTACACCCTTGTAATTACTGCGATCACTGGAAAATGTACTATTTGCCTGCAGGTTTTCTTGGGCGTCTTTTTGTTAAGGGTGAAGAGGTCAGGGCCTAAGTCTTATCTCTCCGAATATTGTGACTATATTTTTTATGATATTGAGTGAATTATGTGTGGAATAACCGGAATATTTAACCTTAATGGAGAACCGGTCTCCGTCGTCACCCTTCACAAGATGACAGATGCAATTGCCCACCGTGGTCCTGATGGTGAAGGCTTTTTTGTTGATAGCTATGTTGGGATTGGGCACCGTCGTTTGGCAATAATTGATCTTTCAGCAGCTGCTCATCAACCAATGACTACAATAGATGGTCGTTTTGTCTTGGCATACAATGGAGAGGTCTATAATTTTCAGGAGCTTCGCATTGAGTTAGAAGCTTTGGGTTATCACTTCCGATCACGAACAGATTCTGAAGTTGTTCTTAATGCCTTTGCCGAATGGGGAGAGAAGGCTCTTGATCGTTTTAATGGTATGTTTGCTTTTGCTGTGTGGGATAAAAAGGAGCACAGCCTCTTTCTAGCACGAGATCGTTACGGGATTAAGCCCCTATACTATAGCCTTCAAGGTCAAAAACTTCTTTTTGGTTCTGAAATAAAAGCTATTTTAGCACATTCTGCCTATACAGCTTCAATAGACAGGGAAGCCTTGCTGGAGTATTTTACATTTCAGAATTTCTTTACAAATAAAACTCTTTTTCAAGACATACATATTTTTCCAGCTGGACACTGGATGCGCATAGAGCTAGGCCAAAATACACTGCCACAACCAACACAATATTGGGATTACAATTTTCAAGAACCGGAGCAGGCAGCAGATGAAGCTGAATATATTGAGGAGTTGGATCGTTTATTCCGTCAGGCTGTTAACCACCAGCTTGTCAGCGATGTTGATGTTGGTTCTTATCTAAGCGGAGGTATGGATTCAGGATCCATCACTGCCATTGCTGCCACACAACTCCCCTATATCAAAACATTTACCTGTGGGTTTGATCTCAGCTCAGCCTCAGGACTAGAATTGCATTTTGATGAACGTCAACGCGCTGAGGCCATGTCTTACAAGTTTAAGACAGAACACTATGAAATGGTCCTCAAGGCCGGTGATATGGAAAGGGTGTTGCCTAAACTGACATGGCATCTTGAAGAGCCACGTGTTGGGCAAAGCTACCCTAATTTTTATGTTTCTCAGCTCGCTTCAAAATTTGTTAAGGTTGTTCTGGCAGGTACGGGGGGGGACGAAATTTTTGCCGGATATCCTTGGCGGTATTACCGAGCTGCAGTGAATGACCATTTTGAACAGTATATTGATAAATACTATAAATTTTGGGTCAGACTTATTCCTAATAGAACAATACAGAAAGTGTTCCATCCAATTTGGAGTGAAGTGCAGCATGTATGGACCAGGGATATTTTTGAGAACGTGTTTTCAACTCATGCCCCCCTCTTAACAAAGCCCGAAGACTACATTAATCATTCCCTATATTTTGAAGCCAAAACTTTTTTACATGGGTTATTGGTGGTTGAAGATAAATTGAGCATGGCACATGGCCTTGAGACTCGCATACCTTTTCTTGATAATGATTTGGTTGATTTCGCCATGAGAACACCAGTTGGAATGAAACTTGGCAATTTGAATGAAATTCTAGTCCTGAGGCTGAGCTGA
>JADFYX010000463.1 GCA_015232795.1 Magnetococcales bacterium | reverse complement strand
ATATTGCATGCCTAATACGATCAACAAAAAAGTACTTATCAGACAAAAAATATACTATCATGTCGGCTGAGTAACAATAACCGAGGACGAGATTTTGGCTTGGAGTTTTGATATTGAAAATCCAAGCATCTGTCCAATGTATTTTGCAAAGCGCATATAAACGGAAGAAATACTGTTAGAGGGTTCGCATTAGCAAGATATCTAATACATAACTGTGTTTGGTGGGAAAACAGTTAAAAAATGGCAAAAAATTCCAATACGCAAAAAACACAACCAATCAATATTAAAGATGAAGATTTTCGTCTTTTGGCCCAAAGGCTTCCCGGTGGAATTCTCATCCATAAAGAGGGGGAAATTCTTTTTGCCAATGGCCGGGCCCATACTATTATCGGTGTTGATGAGGTTCCAGGTCTTGCTGGAGAGATGCTTACGGGATTCTTTCCACCAGATGCCTGGCAGCGTTTAAGACAATCAATTGCCGGGGGAAAACCCCAAGATGGTTATAGTGGCTGGTCTGCTGATCTGCAAATCGTCCGTCCTGACGACAGAAAGGTTCATATAGAATCTGTCACCACAAAAATTAATTTTTCATCGGGTGAGGTGCTGTGTACTTCATTTCAAGATGTCTCTAGACGTAAACAGTCAGAAAAAATTATTCGCCATCAAGCCAACTACGATAATCTGACAGGACTACCCAACCGCACCCTTTTTATGGACCGTTTAACCCAAGAACTTATCCGGGCAAAACGTCAGAAAAGTCGTGTAGCGTTGATGTTTATCGATTTAGACCGTTTTAAATGGGTAAACGATACTTTGGGCCATGGAGCAGGAGACCTACTGCTAAAAGAGGTATCCAAACGTCTGCAAAAGTGTCTGCGTAAGTCTGATACCATCGCCCGTATTGGTGGCGACGAATTTACCGCTATACTACCTGACATGATCCGTGGTCCCCACGCTGAACGTGTTGCCGATTCAGTTTTAACAGAGTTAGCAACTCCATTTATTTTAGAAGGGCAAGAGGCTTTTATATCTGGCTCTGTAGGTATTTCCGTTTATCCTGACGATGCCGTTGAGATGGGTGAACTTCTTAAAAATGCTGATACTGCAATGTATCGGGCTAAAAATGAAGGACGCAACGCCTTTCGCTTTTTCACCCCCGATATGCATGATGAAGCCCAAGAGCGTATGGAGCTGGAAAAAGATCTCCATCACGCTTTGCTGCGTCAAGAGTTGGTGTTGAACTATCAGCCAATTGTCGATATGCGCACCAATAAGATAATGGGGGTAGAGAGTTTTATACGCTGGAACCACCCTAAAAGAGGCCCAATTCCACCTAATACTTTTGTCCCTATAGCAGAAGAGATTGGTTTAATTGCTGATATTACCCAGTGGACTATTCGTACCGCCTGTATTCAAGCCCAGCAATGGCGCGATAAAAAAAGAGTGGTAGAAGATTTTTTTGTATCCGTCAATCTCTCTTGCACCCGCTGTAGAGAGCTATCAACCGACGACAAAATAAGCTCTATTTTAGAAGAGTCTGGCTTGCCACCCACCGCTCTGGTTTTAGAAATAACCGAAAACATCCTGTCAGAAGATGAAGAACGGGCCATGGTGATGTTGAATAAATTAGTCGAATTAGGCGTTAATCTCTGGTTAGACGATTTTGGCACTGGCTACTCGTCACTTAGCGTATTAAAAAAACTTCCGGTCAACGGTATTAAAATTGATAGAGCTTTTGTGCCTGATGTAACCTCAAACTCAGAAACAACAGTATTGGTAGAGGCAATAATGTCTTTAGCCAAAAGCCTTAAACGCCGGGTTATTGGCGAAGGCGTTGAAAGAGACGATCAAGCTGAGTTTTTGGTTAAACATAGCTGTTTTTGGGGACAAGGTTATCTATACAGCAAAGCGATAACAGCACAAGAGTTTGAAGAGTTACTTACGAGCAGGCATAAAAACGGGTAATGCTTTTTACCCTAGATTCGGCAGTTGGCGGTGCGTGCATGGCGTAAGATATTGGTTTATCTGGTGTATCAGGGGAAATCGCGGTCA
>JADFYX010000462.1 GCA_015232795.1 Magnetococcales bacterium | reverse complement strand
ACTTCGATTTTTTCTGATTCACCTGATAAACCAATATGTTGCACCATTAATGCACGCCCAACTGCCGAATCTAGGATCATTTAAAAACGGCTTGTTACAAATATCTACATAAAAAACATAAATAGCCATCCCACAAAAGCGGTAACAACGACCCCTAAAATTACATTATTAAGGAAGTTATCTTCCGTAAACAATTTCAATACCCCTTAATGTAACTATTTGTTTAATCAAGTGTAAAACCAATTTCGTCCTACACCGGCAAAAACTAATTATTATTTGTTATTTTTAAAGAATTCTATATAAACAAATGTTAGTTTACTTCAGGTATTACGAAGTGTCACCAATAAATTGTTGTTTTGTGGTGCTGTTGGTATTCCACCTCAAACAAATCATTTTGGACCTGATATATAGCTAACTCCCGTACAACTGGGCATGGATCTCATTTGGAGGAAGAAAGTCTGCGTATATACCGAATGGGTGGGAAGTAACCAAGTTTAATATTTCTTGTGAAGTGACTTGATCTGCATGATATGAAACAAATACAATATGTTTGTCATCTGAGTGAAAACGAACGGATACCACCCCATCTAACTCACGCAACGCTGTGCCAAGAACTGCAATTTGCTGAGTATCCAATGTCTCATTGATATGGACTCCCAAGCTTTTTATAGATTCATTCATGATCTTTACCTCCTAACACTATCACTATGACCGAAGGATGTTTCTCTCTTTGAGTATTAATCGATGTTGTTAGTTCATTCACAATTGGGGGATTTTGTTATAAGATCATTGCTTGTTAAGGGATAATTAATATATCCAATGATTGTGCAGAATATTGAGATTACAGTGACAGATTATTATGATATAGCAAAAGCTGTAAAACTTGCTAAAGTTTCAAGGCACACCATTCTTAAAAATATGAGTGCCGGAAAGTTATCTTATAAGCTCAGCCAAGATGGCAAAAAAGTTATATTGCTCGCAGACCTACAAAAACTCTTCAACATAGCCGACCCTCAAGAAAAGCCACACAAATATGCAAAAGACGAGAACGCAATTATATTATCTCTCAAGGATGAAATAGCCACATTACAACAGACTATATCCTCTCAAAATAAAGAGATAGCAAACTTAAAGCAGGATAAAGCCTACCTAGAAAAACAACTTGGTTTTAAAAAAATCTGATAAAAAATTTGTTTAACTTTTATTATTTATTGTGATTTTTATTGCCTTGATAATTGAAGCATTCAAATATAACATAAATTATACTGGGGAGAGTCTTATAGAAGAAAATGATCGAATATGCTTTGTTTGTGATTTTCAACACTGTAGCTCAAATGCAGAACAAAATAAATTGATTGAAAATTTACTTGAAGCGTTTCCTTCTTTAAAAAGTGAAGGAGATAAAGAAGAATTATTAAAGAAAATGAGAAAGGCTGGTCTTGGAGCTCTTCTGGAGTTTACTCGTGCTATTCATTCAGAAATGGATGCACTTACTTCAGCTGCTCGCAAGGGTATCTCAGTGAGAGGGGCGATAATGTTTGTCACTGCTTTTCCATGTCATTATTGTGCTCGTCATATTGTTGCAGCTGGAATTGATGAAGTTCAGTATATAGAGCCTTATCCAAAAAGTCGTGCGTTATCTTTACATGGCGACTCTATTACTGATAAAAATGATAATTGGCTCCCTCCAAGCTCGCTTCATGAGCCTAAGAATGATAGTGTAAATAATACTCTTTATGAAGTTGATGTGTCGCACAGTACCGTTGGTGACCCTAAATTTGGACTTGATACCAACCTAAATAAAGTACTTTTTAGACCTTTTGTCGGGGTTGCTCCACGTCTATATCAGCGTGCTTTCTCAAAAGATAGAGAGCTTAAAAATAAGGTAACAGGAATGCTTGATATTGGTATACCAGAATGGAGTGGAAACTGGGGTATTAGAGTGATACCATATCCTGACCTTGAGGCTTTTCTTACAAACGATAAAAAGGAATGAATATGAGTGGGCAATCTCATCTTCTTGTGGTTTGGGATAAAGATTCTTATACAGGTGATGAGACCTATAAAGAGCCTGTCCAATTAAG
>JADFYX010000461.1 GCA_015232795.1 Magnetococcales bacterium | reverse complement strand
CATCGTTTTAGGCTTGATTGTTACAGACAGTTAACAGTATCTATTGCAACATAAGAGGCAATACACAAGTTACAATAATGACAATCGTTAGAATAACATATTATAGAGACTTAGCATGGATTTTTCGTGTATAAAATATGATATCTAAAATATTTGCTGAAATATCAGGGCAAGAGCCGTTTTAATAAAAATAGACCACAATATCACCCTAGCAGAATAACCTGATAATTTCTACCAACCCCTCTTATCGAACTTTGATTTAGAACCTAGCACAAAATGATATTTCAGCCTTGATGCAACGTAGATCAGATCTTTTATTCACCTCATACACATAATCTTCACATGCTCTTGCTTGAAAAAAACCTGCAAATTTTGTCAAAAACTCAAAACCGTCTTTTTGCCCCAGGCTTTTAAATAAGTTTCTTTAAAAAAAATTAAAAAAATATTAGAAAGCCAACGCATTGAAAATACAGAAAAAATAAATAGCATTACCATGCTTTCCAAGGATTTTTCACAAATTAAATTAATTTTTTTCTAATGTAAATTTGACCAAAACCGATAAAAAGAACAAGGCGATATTTGATTTGAATAATTAAGTCGAGAAAGTGAAGGTGAAATAATGGCCACAGATGATCAAGAAGCATTGGATAGTGCTTTAACGAGGCTACAGGGTATATGGAGTTCTCCTGTTCCTATATTTAGGTATGAACTTGAAATTAGGCGGTTGGAAAAGGTTGTCTCAAAGTATAGACTGCAAGATCCCATCAGGGCTTTTTATCTTTTAGGTTTGGCGGCAACCTTACGTGAAGATAAGGAGGATATGCGTAGATATTTTTTTAATTCGTTGACCCATAGCTGTAATGATCCTGATGTTCGCCACGGATATGCAGCATGTCTGTCGCGTTTGGGCTTTTATCAAGAAGCCAGAAAGCAGTATGAGATTATCTATCTGCAAGATTCTAAAGATCTTGGGGTATTAGCGGAGTTGATAATCTCTTCTTTGGCTTCTGGTAGAATTCAAGAGGGGGTACGCTGGATAGCTCAATGGAGCAGGCTTAATCCCAACCGACCATTTAAAGAGGCGGATACCATTACCAAAAATGGTGCTTTGCTAGAAAAATTTGGTATTTCAGACGATCAGGTAGAGCATCTGCAATCTTTAGCCATGAAAATTCTGGAGAAGGAGTGTAAGCAGGTAAAAACAATCAACTATCGGGGGATGCCTGAGACGGACCCGGAGAGAATTGATGCCAGTTTGATTGTTGATGATTCACCAGAGGAGGTGAAAAGGTTAAACGGCAAGCTAAATCAAATGCTTGCTACCTCCCCAACACCTCGCAAGGTGGCAGATGTTCTGGTGTTCAACTTTGTAACTGAAGATGCCTCATTTTTATAAATAAACTTTGTTAATTTCCTAAGGCTAAAAACAGCCATAAGGCAAGGATATACAAAGTAAACCAGTTGTTTGTTGCGATTTGAGCCATCGCACTTTTTTGGACCCCTTCGGGGGGTCCTTTTTTTTGGTGTCCGGAAAACCTTTGCCAGGTCAATTTACCCCAACATATCCCCCACTGCAACGGGTCGGCCTCTTAGCCAGTCGGCGGCGGGCATTCTTTTTTTACCGGGGTTTTGTACCTCTGTTAAAATTAGAGTGCCTGCACCACATGATACCTCTGGACCATCTTCATGGAGTTCTACTATCTCTCCTGGTTGTTTAGCTTTGCCGTCTCCTAGTTTACAACGAAAAAATTTTATGCGTTTGTTGCCTAACATGGCTGATGCTGAGGGCCAGGGATTTAGGGCAAAAATTTGCCTTTTAATCTCCACTGCTGTTTTGCCCCAATCTATTATTTCATCTTCTTTTGTTAATTTTTTAGCGTAGGTAACTCCCTCTTCTGGTTGGACTTTTGCTATGCATGTGCCAGCTTTCATATTCTTAAGGGTATCCATAAGAAGGGCTGCACCATCTTTGGCTAAAGCATCATGGAGATCTCCTCCTGTCATATCCTCTTTTATAGGAAGACTAGACATATTTAATACAGGCCCGGTATCCAGCCCTTTTTCCATCTCCATAATGGAGATACCGCTCTCTCTGTCTCCAGCCAAC
>JADFYX010000460.1 GCA_015232795.1 Magnetococcales bacterium | reverse complement strand
GTAAGCTTTTTTAAAAAATTACTCCGGGGGTTTTGGTCTACAATCATTATACCTGTTAACGTTTTAACAATACAGATATCTCTAAGGTCAGAGGTCTGCCCAATCTATCCGTCAAACCGGATTTGATGCTTTCAAGATCTTGATTGTTTAGAGGAGATTGGGAAATTGCCTGCAAGCGGATACGCGTGATATCCCCTATGTAGACAGCAATTGGTTCTATTTGGATTTTGTTTCCATTAATGACAAGATTTTCTTTTGTTATGGCTTCGGTAATACTATTTTTTTCAATTAGCTCTCCAAATGAAAAATAGAGGGGTACAGAAACCATGGCTAAAAGCGAGAGACTCATAATAAGCCCATTTCTTGCTAAATTAAATGGTGCAAACCCAAGAGCCAGAAATGTCATTGAGCCTGCTACAGCTATGCCAACCAAGTTAGTGGCAAACAATAATGTAGCACCCCGAACCACCTCTCTATCCATCCATCCCAGACCAACGCCAATCATACACAGAGGAGGCACGAGAGCAACTGCAATAGCAACTCCTGCAAGGCTTTTAGCTATCTCCTCCTTTGCATTGGCATAGGCACCTGCAACACCAGAAATTACGGCGACCCCTAAATCCAAAAGATTGGGAGTCAAACGAGCTGCCATTTCACTGGTAATTGTGTGAAACGGCATCATGAGAGCAACTGCCATTGCACATAAAAGTGTCACTAAAATTCCAAATGCAAGAGTTTTTAAACTTTCACTGATTAGCATCGACTGGCTTCGAGCCACTCCCATAGAAAGTGAAATAATTGGTCCCATGAGTGGGGATAAAATCATAGCTCCAATGATTACTGGTGCGGAATTGGCATAGAGACCAAAGAGGGCAAGAAGGGCACTCATTACCATAAGTGAAATAAATGGTCTTGAAAAAACAGCACTTTCTTTAATAGATAGGAATAGATCGCGAAATTCATCCTCTGATGCATGATTAAAAAAAGGCAGATGAAATTCGCTTAGAATCTGGATTGTCTCACCGGATGGGAGATGTTTAACTCGGACGATATCCTTGTCAGCAACAGATGTGTTAATGCTTTTGGGAAATTGTCGGCCCAGACGGACACGCATTGGATTTTTTGCTGCTTCAAGCTCCAGATGGTCCGCACTCATAGGCACACCATCTACTGTAAAATCAACTTCTTTTACAGTCTCTAGAACCACGCGCCTAGAACGTATCAACCCAATATAAGAAGGAAGATTTCTAAGGCGAAGAGAATAAACAAAAATGATTTTAAATATTAGGCTGAAATATTCCAAAATACTTCGTGGTGCGAGAACTAAAATAGTGGAGCGGGCATTATCCCAGATTGTCAGATCATTTAGCTCTGCCCCAAGGAATTTATGTCCCGGACCTGCAAGAGCGATTATTCCAATTCCTGCTGTTACGGATTTCTGATCTTTGTCTGTGGTAATGGTAAAACGCACAGGACGGAGTTTTTTTATGCCTTTAAGAAAACCTCCCAATAGTGACCAACTGACCTTGGAAACTACCTGAGTGTCTAAAGTCAGAGTTTCTCCTACCATTACAGATGATAGAACCGGAATACCATTACATGTCAATAATTGTATAGATACGTTTTCTTGTGCAATTGCGTTGTTAATAGCTGATTTTAAATCTGATTCTAGACCAAAGCGGATAGTTGTCAGATGGTTCTCCAGATGCGGGAGGGGCATGATTTCCCAATCTCTTTCTATAGCTATTGGTAAAATTTCCTTAATTTTATCATCGCTTAGATAAAGGATTACTTTTTCGCCTGCGGCTGGTAAAACAGAAGAAATGTCATCCAGCGTAAGTACACTGCCAACATCAACTTGCAACTTCACATCTTCCAGGCTTAATGATCCATCATGGATTATGTGCCACAATTCCATATCGTCTCCAGAAACAGCCAACTAGGTATTCATATTGATAAATTGCTCTATATTGGGTTATACCCGTGTAGAACATAGGATGGAGAAAGGTACTAATGTAAGTTTTTTCTATGAAATTGTCCATTTATATACTTTTTTATAAAAGTTCTTGTTACCTTGTTAAGCTGAAGTTTCACCGTTTTGTTTACGCTACC
>JADFYX010000045.1 GCA_015232795.1 Magnetococcales bacterium | reverse complement strand
ATCATTTTATCAAGTGTTTAAAATCTCCAAAGAGACAGATTCTCAAATAAAATTTTGTTATTGAAGTCACTTCCTGTCACTATGAAAAAGCTTAGTGAGAAAAACCAAAAAACGACATGGATAAGAAAAAATTCTTACCAACATTATGTACTTCTGGTCTTTAGATAGCAAGAAAGTCTGTTTTTAGAAATAATTAACCATGGGGTTTGCGGGTAGATAACGGCTTATGACAGTTTGTAGTGGCTTGTTAGAAATGTTATTATTTGATGTGGCGTGTTTGGTAATAAAATGTTGCAGGATAAATTGTCCGAAAAAAGCAGATTGATTTAATAATGATCAATTATCAAAATATGATCGTAAGGATTTTTATCAAAACCGATGGATACCATAGCAGATAAATATTGCCTTATGATTATTTTTATAAATGACTACTATCCATGGAAAATCTGGTCATGACTCCAGACTTTTGGTGTGGTAAACAGGTTTTAATTACTGGTCACACTGGCTTTAAAGGGGGTTGGCTGGCCTTATGGCTGGCAAAATGTGGAGCCCAGGTTGTTGGATACTCATTGGACCCACCAAGTAGTCCCAATTTGTATGAATCAGCAAGAGTTGCAGATATTTTAACCTCCATAAAAGGAGATCTTAAAGATCTGGATCTGCTAACCCAAACCATAGAAAAACATGCCCCCCAAATTGTTTTTCATCTCGCTGCACAATCTTTAGTTCGGCAATCGTACCATGATCCTGTAGAGACATACATGACCAATGTCATGGGTACTGTACATCTATTTGAAGCTGTGCGTCGCAGCCAAAGTGTCCGTGTTGTGGTTAACGTCACATCTGATAAATGTTACGAAAATATGGGGTATGCAAGGGGCTACAATGAGAACGACCCCATGGGTGGTCATGACCCTTACAGTAGCAGTAAAGGTTGCTCTGAACTGGTTGCTGCTGCCTACCACAACTCTTTTTTTCAGCCCAGCAACAACAAAAACAGCAACCCTGTGGCTTTGGCCTCAGTAAGGGCTGGTAATGTTATTGGAGGGGGAGATTGGGCCAAAGATAGGCTTATTCCTGATATAGTCAGATCATTTATAAATAATAAACCTGTTGAGATAAGAAATCCCAACGCCATTAGACCTTGGCAATATGTGTTGGAGCCTTTGGGCGGATATCTGCTTTTAGCAGAAAAATTGTGGGAAAATGTTAGTGAATATAGTGGCGGATGGAATTTTGGGCCAGAGGATAATGAGGGGTTGTCAGTTGTCAACATATTAGAAGCAATGGCTAAACTCTGGGGTAGTGGAGCAACATGGAATATACAACCTGGAGATCATCCTCACGAGGAACAATGCCTTAGGCTAGATTGTACAAAGGCTCGTGATAAAATTGGTTGGAAAACCCGATGGGATATCTATGATGGTCTTTCTGCCACTGTAGATTGGTATCGAGATTTTGCCAAGAACAGTGATACCCATGAGCTTTGCTTAAGGCAGATAGATCAATTCATGTCATCTGTTTCATATAGAGCAAAAAACATAAAAACTACCTCCAATATATAGAGGTCAACAAACATTGGATAAGAGACAAATCAGAGAGAAAATCCTCTCTTTAGTTGATGATTATGCCCAACTGGCTTTTAAGGATAAAAAATTTGAGCCAAACCTCTCTCCTGTTCCCCCTTCCGGAAAGGTCATAGGTGCTCCTGAACTGCAAAATTTAGTTGAGGCATCATTGGATGGTTGGTTAACCACAGGACGGTTTAATGAGAAGTTTGAACAGCGGCTAGGCAGCTATCTGGGTGCAAAACATCTATTAACCACAAACTCAGGATCTTCTGCCAATCTACTAGCTTTAACAGCCCTAACATCTCCTCTCCTTGGTGAAAGAGCATTAAAACCGGGAGATGAAGTTCTCACAGTTGCTGCGAGTTTTCCCACTACGGTTAATCCTATTATCAATAATGGTTTAATTCCGCTATTTGTAGATATTGAAATTCCAAGCTACAACATAGATGTCTCTCGTATAAAAGATGCAATTTCCCCCAAAACAAAAGCCATAATGATAGCTCACACATTGGGTAATCCATTTGATTTAGAACAGATAATACAAATTGCTTCTCAACACAATATGTGGGTAGTGGAAGATTGTTGCGATGCCTTGGGTTCCCGTTATAACGGGCAGTTGGTAGGAACTTTTGGCGATATTAGCACCCTTAGTTTTTTCCCGGCCCATCATATAACCATGGGAGAAGGGGGAGCAGTATTTACCAACTCTGGCATTTTGCGGCGTATTGTTCAGTCCCTAAGAGATTGGGGGCGTGATTGCCATTGTGACCCAGGGGTAGATAACACCTGTGGCAATAGGTTTGATAAGCAATATGGCAATTTGCCTCATGGTTACGACCATAAATACACCTATTCGCACCTTGGCTATAACTTGAAAATCACCGACATGCAAGCAGCGGTAGCACTGGCTCAGATGGACCGTCTTGAGGGATTTACCAAGGCCAGAAAGTTAAATTTCAATTTTTTAAAAGAGCAACTCCAAGATCTCCAAGAGTATCTAATCCTACCCGAGGCAACCCCCAACAGTGATCCGTCATGGTTTGGTTTTACCATCACCCTAAAACCGTCTGTAACCCAATCTCGCCAAGAGCTGCTAAAATTTTTGGATAAACACAAAATAGGCACAAGACTACTGTTTGCGGGAAATATAATAAACCAACCATATTTCAAAGAGATACCATACAGATCCCATGGTTCCCTAGACAACACAAACATAGTTATGAACCGTACATTCTGGCTTGGGGTATACCCTGGGTTGGATGAAGATATGTTGAGATTTGTCAGTGACAAATTGCATGAATTTTTTCTGGGGTGAGCTCAAAAATTAAAAAAATCCCCTCTCAATCAACGAGAGAGCAACCACAACGGTGAGCTCTTCGACGAAGAAAAATTTATAACGACCTCTTTTTCCGTAATTCGCACTACTTTCCCGGGCAGTGGTTGCTTATGCTCTTTTTTACAGTGTAAAAGAGTAAGCTCACAGCTATCTCCAACATTAACTCCTGGGGGTGCATAACCGGTAACTATCTTAATCCCAGTTTCACTTACATCAAATGAACTGCCTGTGAAACCAACATTTCCAGAAAATGACACAACAACCCTAGCTTGGATTTTTTTGCGAAAGGCTCTTTTATGTTGTTTCATGTTGTTTCATGTTGTTTGATTGAATAGTTAACTGTTTATCTCTCATGTTCCCAGTAACAGCTATACAGATAACAGGATCTATGCTTGAGACATTAAGTTACAATCTAGCAGAAAAGGTCACCATATTCCAATTAATTGTAGTCTAATAGCAATCAGCAACCTCTCCAAGTTGCTCCTGGGGCATGCCAAACAAGAAATATGCTGATTTCAGTCTTATTGCCACTTTATTTTAGCGCACCAACTGTGGTGTTGGACATAACTGGGAGAATAAAAAAATGATTATGGATAGTTCTAAGCATCTGCTTTTTTAAAAGAGTAATTTTTATGTCCGAAATAGCTGAATATCACTGTTACAAATATAAGAACACCTTGGGTTAAAACTGGATGGATGTGTAGAAGTTCTACCATTAGAGCCATCATTATCAGGCTTAAGATAAAGCTTGCGCTATATACCACATATACCCGTAGATACTCTTTTAATATGTTGCCTTTGGATTTAAAAACAAATATTCGATGAACTATGAAAGAGTTTGTAATTGCAACGATGTTACTTATTATAGCTAGGATGATATAGTGGACTTGATCAGAAAAATAATAGTAGACAGTGGCAAACAACAAAAAACCAAACAGGGTGTTATAAGCTCCACCAATAAGATATCGAATGAATTGTCCATGTCGCTGCAACAAATTGCTTATATAACTCTTCAATGTTCAACAATGTTGCAATAGTGTACAATTTCTGGCACAGAGAGCATTATCATTTACTCCAATAACAAACAGGCATAGGTTTAATGTTCATTAACTGTTATTCTAACTCAATTTAATATAGTATTTTTGCAGACAATTCAAGTATATATAGAATTTAACCTAGATTCGGCAGTTGGTGTTGCGTCAGGTGCGTGGCAATAACTGCCAAATCTAGGTTTAAGCCTTGCTACAGCAATTTATTGTCATGAAAAAGTTTAAAATTATGCACTTTTCACAGATGACCAAACAAATATTATGAATATTGATAATCCAATTAAAAATTGCCGGGTTTGTGGTGGGCAACTCTACTTTGAACCACTGTTGTGTTTGCATAATATGCCAAAAGCAGCACAGTTTTTTCCTGATGGGTCTATGCTGGCTAATGAGGCTGGAAGCAACCTTGAAATTTGCCAATGTTCGGCCTGTAACCTAATTCAACTCAACAGCCAACCTGTGCACTATTATAGGGAAGTTGTGCGCGCTTCGGCCTATTCCAAAGAGATGGAAGCCTTCCGTTTGCAGCAGTTTGCAGATTTTGTCATAAAGCAAAATATGACGAATAAAAAAGGGATAGAGATAGGCTGTGGACGTGGAGAGTATCTGAAGCTCTTGAAGCAAGTTGGAATAAATGCTTACGGATTGGAGTTTGCACAAGATTCTGTTAGCCAATGCAAAAAGGATGGTTATAAGGTTTTTCAAGGTTTCGTTAATGATGTTGGATATCAACTACCAGAGGCTCCTTATGATGCTTTTTTTATACTTAATTGGTTGGAACACTTACCTCAACCCCATTTAACGCTGCGTGGAATTGCTGAAAATCTCAGCAAAAATGCGGTGGGATTGGTCGAGGTGCCAAATTTTGATATGATTTTGGCAAAAAACCTGTTCTCAGAATTTATTAATGATCATCTATTCTATTTTAGCAAAGAGACATTTACCCAGTTACTCTCCATATCTGGTTTTGAAGTAGTTGAATGTAACTCCATATGGCATGATTATATTATCTCAGCCACAGTAAAAAAGAGAGTGGCGACTGATTTTAAAGTTTTAACCGATTTTCAAGATAAAATTAATCAAGAAATCCAGCAATTTTTTAAAAAATATGCGGGTAAAAGAGTTGGGGTTTGGGGGGCTGGTCATCAGGCGTTAGCAGTGATAAGTCTTTTAAAAATTCGCGATAAAATATGTTATGTAGTCGATTCTGCCACATTTAAACAGGGTAAATTTACCCCTGCCAGCCATCTGCCCATTGTTAGCCCAGAACACCTGATAAAAGAACCTGTAGATGCTATTTTGGTTATGGCTGCAAGTTATTCTGATGAAGTTGCAAGAACAATCAGGGATCGTTTTGATGAGGCTATTGACGTAACAATACTGCGTGATTACGGTCTGGAAACAGTGATTGCAAAACAATGTCAATAAAAAAAGCCATCGACCAACTAGAAGCCTTGGTGACAGATCCATCCAAAGGTTTGGGCGAAGATGTTTTTTATATGGTCAGCCGTCTTACACCTTTGGTAAATGTTGATCTCCTTATTCGAGATGTGGCAGGCCGTATTTTATTGACCTGGCGGTCTGATATCTACCATGGTGACGGCTGGCATATTCCTGGGGGTATTCTACGATATAAAGAGGTTTTTTCTGACAGGGTTATAGCAGTTGCTGCCAGTGAGTTGCAGACTACGGTCAGTTTTTCTGAAGAGCCCCAAAGTATCCAACAAAATTTTAACAATATTGCTACTAGAGGCCACTTTGTCTCCTTGCTTTTTGCTTGCAAATTAACAGGAAACCTTCCCCAAAATATGCAATTTATGGGTGGAACCCCAAAAGTAGGGGAGTGGTGCTGGTTTAAAGAGGTGCCTGATGATATGTTGGAGATACATAAAAAAATGTATAAAAGTCTGTTTTCTCCAGGTTTATAACTAGGGGCTATATATCACTCAAATAGTTTTCCTGTAACATAGTCCTCAGCATCAAAAACTTCGTTTAATGGTACTGGAACTGGCTTGCCGTACATACGGTGCATTTTTGCTGCAATAAAAGGGTCGCTTTTGTTGCCTACCAGACAGAGATGTTTTTCACCATAGGTGAAAGATTTTAGGGCGAGGCCACGGTTGATAATTTTTTCTAATGGCTCTGTAAAAAAATTGCCCAAAGAGGTGTGGGTGTAAGGGCAGGGCATGATATCGCCATATTTGGTAACAGATACCATTCTTTTAACGGCAATACACCCTATATCAATACCATAACCAGGGGTTAAATGTGTAAAAACATTATATTTCTCACCTAGTTTATGCACATAATCCCACTCTTCATCTCCACACAAAACCTCCATACGACCTTCCCAAGCTCCAACTGGCTTGGCAAATGTTACATAGGTTCCTACACCTTTGCTTTTGGCAAATTCCAGATAATCCAAAAACTCCTGTGATTTGCAGCGTTCTTTCCAGATAACAGTTTGAAAGATTAGATTTAAGCCCGCCTCTAAAGAGGCATCAACGGCTCGTAAAACCCGGTCATATGATCCCTCCTTTTGGCGAAATTTGTCGTGTTCCTCCCTGATAAAGCTATCAAGACTTAGTTGAATTTTATCGACACCAATAGATTTTAGATGTCTGGCCCGCTCTTTATCCAAATGCCAGCCGTTGGAGTCTGAAGATATATACCACTTTGCTGGGTCTATAGCCTCTATTACCTGATCAAAATCTGGGTATACCAGGGGTTCGCCACCGGTTATCACTATATGGGCCAGCCCCATTTCATCACCCTGACGGGAGAGTTCTCTTACATCATCAAGGTTAAAAAAACGCCGAGAATCTTGTTCCCGGTCCGTCTTTTTTTTGACCATGAATTTATCTGCAGAGCAGTGTTCACAGTGAAAATTACAGGTGTAGTCATATTGAAATTGTAAAATTGCAATACTCTCCCCACGCTTGACCTTATCCTCATATTTAACCACTTTGTCATAAACAAGAGGTTTTTCAAGTTTAAGCTTATTGCGGTTATTGACTTCGGTTTTAGGCGGCTCTTCAATTGCCATATCTGTTTTATTATCCATTGCTTGATATATTTCATTAATTTGAGTTTAACTCTAAGCCCATGATGGTACGATTGCAACCCCCAATAAAGAGTTCAATATCTTCGATATTTTGCTCCTAAAATTGGTGTGTGTTGGATCAGTATAGTGTATTTAACTGTTTTATCTGCTATACTTAGTTGGTTTGTAACCAGTATTTATAATATTGATGGTCATTGTTGTTTCTAGGATATTTATTAACAATATGAAAAATTCAAAACTCCAACCATCCTCCAATAAAAAGCAATCTTCTATGCTCTCTTTAGTGCAAAATGATCTGGATTTGATTGTCGAGCAGGTGGGTGGCTTATGGGAAGATTTTAGGGATGGGCGAGTTTTTCTAACAGGTGGTACAGCCTTTTTTGGTGTTTGGATTTTGGCTAGTCTGCAAGCTGCAAATAAGGCCCATGGTTTGGCTTGTCAGGTTGTGGTTTTAAGTCGCAACCCCAATGCCTTTTTAGCAAAATTTCCTGAGTTTAATGATGATCCCATGATCAGCTTTGTTACAGGTGATGTCCGTAATTTTATCTACCCCAAAGGAGATTTTACCCATGTTATTCATGGAGCAGTTGAGACCAGAAAAGGTGGTGCCCCATCTGCAATAGCTCTTTTGGATGTCTTGAGCAACGGCACCCAGAGGGTGTTAGAGTTTGCTGGACAATCTGGGGTTAAAAAATTTCTTTTCTTAAGTTCCGGTGCAGTGTATGGCGCAATAGCCCAAGATTCAGAAGGGGTTGATGAGAATGAACCCAGCAATCTTCTACCCCAAGATATTAACGCAACACTTGGTGTTGGTAAATTTAGTGCAGAACATCTTTGTGCACAGTTTGCCAAGCTCCATGATATTGACATAAAAATCGCCCGTTGTTTTACCTTTGTCGGCCCTTTTATGCCTATGCAGGGAAAACTTGCTATTGGTAACTTTATTGCAGATGCAATCAACAAAAATACAATACAAATAAACAGTGATGGTGCATCCATCCGTTCCTATATGTATGTGACAGAATTAATGGTTTGGCTCTGGAATATTTTAGTCAGGCATAACTCCCCTCTACCTATAAACGTAGGCTCCAATACCAAGATATCAATAAAAGATTTAGCAATATTGACTAGTAACATTGTTGCACCGCAAAAAAATATCGCTGTAAAATGTAAAGAGACGAAAAGCAAATTTAGGTCAACATATCTACCTTCTATTAAACGAGCTGAAGAACAACTAGGTCTTGTAGATAATACCAACCTTAATGCTGCAATTTCCAAAACAGCAGATTGGTATGAAAAGTGGTTTATATTATATGAAAGTCAACAAAAAGAGTCTTTAGAAATTAAAAAAGCAGCTTTTAAACCCAAAATTTTTGTCTGTGATATTGATGGTGTGGTTGCCAGATTGACCAGTGAAAATGATTACAGTAAATCTTCACCCAATGTAAAAATGATCGCTGCAATCAATGCTCTATATGATGCCGGACACAGCATAATAATGTTTACAGCTAGAGGTACTGTTACAGGTATAAATTGGCAAGATGTAACCCAAAATCAACTGCAAAGTTGGGGGTTGCGTTATCACGAACTGCATTTTGGTAAACCAGCAGCAGATTATTATGTTGATGATCGCATGATTTCCATTGCTGCTTTAACAGAAATGAGCAACCTGGATAATTTATGAAAGTATCATCCTAGATTCGGCAGTTGGCGGTGCGTGGCGACAACTGCCAAATCTAGGGTCATAAAGCTTCTTCGTGGTTTTGCAAGCCTATGGTATTTAAAATCAATTGCACAACAAGGCTTACACCCACCAATGCACCAATGACTATATATAAATCATGGGGTATGCGATAGCTAGCTATAGGGTCTATAAATGAAGATAAAGATGGTGCAGCAATAGATGGTATCAGCAATAGGATAGTCAACCTTATCTCTTTACGTTTAATTCCTATAAGCAATAAAACCGAGGCGAACGCGCAATATAGTATTGATGGATATTTGTATATTAAACTTCTAGCAAACTCCCCTAAATAATATTTTATATATGCTCCATAGCCGTCTACATTAGTAGGAGGAGAAAATGGAGTGGATTTAAACATATCACCTATACCAATTAAATAAATATTCATCCTCTCTTGTCTTATCTTAAACTCTTCGGAAGCTTGGGCCTGATTTTTGGCTCTTCTTATGCTTGCAACTGTTGTTGCTGTTGGTAGGTGGCAGTTAGGAGAAGAATATTTGCATTTTTTTGTCACGGCCTTAGCTGGGGTTTTATCTGTTTCGGGTTTAGGTAACGGTCCTGGATCAAGTACTCTTGTAAAAGCAAAAGAGATGTTTTTATAAACACCCTTAATATATTTAATGGGATTTGCCTTTATGCCTTCTTTTGAAACTTCAGAGAAAAACTTTATTTGCTCCATGTGATCGTTTACTGACTCAATACTTTTAGGTTCCGAATTGACAATATCGTAATAATAATATTTATTAGGGTCGCTAAAGAACATATCTGCAGTTACACCAGCATCTTTATATATTGGGTGAGTAACCAATTTATCTACCAATTTTTTAAGTCTTTGTGATGCTGGCCCATTTTCGGGAGAAATAACTCTACTAAATAGGTATGCACCCCGGAAAATCAATCCCCCTCCACCCTCAGTAACAACAAATTTCCCCATTTCTGAATAATGGTATGCAGCTACTCCTGCAAATCCCCCAAAGACTATTGAAAATATCACTCCAGCCAATATCAGGTTTTTATTGGAAAATCCATAACATATTATTGGCACTAAAAATAATATCGCAAACAGTTGACCAATTGGTCTTACCATAGCAGTTAACAAAATAAGTGTGCCGATTATAGAATAGGAAAATATATCCCGCTGTTTATATAGCCTAACCAATGCCATGGCCAACAGAGTACAGGCAAAGACAAAAAGAGGATCACTGTTTAGCCGTACATGAAAATAGGTTAGTTGCAGATGTCCGAGGGCAAAAACAGCAGCTAATCTTGCCATATTTTGGCTAAATAGTCTTGCTACATAATAGACACCAAAAATAGCTGTGGGATAGGCTATAAAAAGAAATAGATAAAATGCAAAAAAGCCACCTTTTGCAATGGTTCCGAGAATCAGTGGAGTACCAGGCAGGGTAAATAAATTTGGGTTAGCAGGAAACTGAAAATAATAGATAAAATAACGATGCCAGTCTCTACCCAACTCAATATTCCAAACCAGAGAAGCAATAACAAATAACACCATTGCAGATGACAATAGCAGGGTTATAAAAAAGCGGTCACTTTTAAAGGTTTCTCTAAAAGAAGTTGGATGATCGTATGCCAATAATGAGTGTAAAAATTGAATAAGTTTCATCTTAAAATGTGACCCCATTTTTAACTTCTTTTTTTTGGTTTAAAAATTTACAGTCCATCATTTTATTATTTCTGATTCTGGAGCTAAAGGAATCAGCATATTTTCCCGTAACTCTTCGCGAGATAACAGAGGGGACATATCCTCCAAAGGCATGGAGATCATTGAGCCGTCGGGTTGGGGAATAGCCGATGATTTTGGCCACAAGCTTTCATTGGCAACCACCCTCACATCACACATAAATAGTCCGGGTTGTTCTAAAGTATAACGGATTTTTTCTCGTAGTTCAGAGGCATCATTGATACTAATAGCTGCAATATCAAATGCTTTGGCAACTTTTGTTAAATCTGCAAGGTGTAGACCTGCCTCTGGGCCTGTTCCCACATAACGGCCAGCAAAATAGGTGCGTTGGGTGTTGCGAATTGAGGCGTAACCACTGTTATTGATAATAAACAGTTTGGCAGGTAGGTTTTGGGCTTTTAAAGTTTGCAACTCTTGTAAATTCATCTGCAAACTACCGTCACTTTCAACCCCAACAATAACTCCACCACCAAACGCTGCTCCACCTCCAATAAGTGCTGGTACGCCATAACCCATTGCACCCAAACCTGAAGTGAGAAAAATACGTTGCCCCTTTTTATTGAAAAATGTTGAATAAAAAGCCTCAATTCCAAGACCGGAACTACCGGTGACAATCAGTGTGTTTTCTTGAATCTCTTCAGCTAAAACCTTAACAAAATGATAGTGGCTTATCTCCCCTTTTTCAGGAAATTCCTGTCCATCGGCAATTGTATAGCGGGCTTTCCAATTGGTACAACGCTTAAGCCAAGAGGTGCGGTTTTTGCTGTTGCTGGTTTTGCTCTGTTGCAAGAGGGAATCGATAAAATATTTGGCATCTGCCTCAATAAGTTGTTCAGTCGCCATGTTGTGTTTGGCTAACTCATTGGGGTCTACATCAACTACAATTTTTTTAGCTTCTCTGCCAAAGCCAGCAGGATTAAATGCTGTAACCACATTATCCAACCGTGCTCCGATAGCCAGCAAAAGATCACAATTTTGCACAGCAAAGTTTGGTGCTCTTAAGGCAACAGCACCAGGACGACCAACACAAAGAGGGTGGTCAAAGGGAATTAAATCCATTGCATTCCAGGTGGCGACTACTGGAATATTTAATTTTTCATAAAGCTGTTTAAACTGTTCTGCCCCTTGCGCAAGGCGAATACCATGACCAGCCAGTATGATAGGACGCTGCGCCTGCTCTATTAATTCCAAGGTTTTTTCAATGGTTTTGTGCCATTCATCAGCAGCTAAAGGGGAAGGGGTGATACTGCTTTCACTAGTATACCCATGCAATTGAGAGGGATCTATCAAACTTGCCTGTATATCCAAAGGCACATCAATCCAGACTGGTCCTCGTCTGCCTGTAGTGGCAAGTTCAATAGCTTTTTCCATGTGGTGGCGTATATCTTTGGGGTCCATTATTGTAACGGCATATTTGGTTATGGGTGCAACCATAGAGATAATGTTCACCTCTTGTGGTCCCATCTGCCGGACACCAGTATCCCCCATCATATCTGCCCGTTTAACCTGACCCGATATAACCAGCATGGGAACGGATTCTATCCAGGCTCCTGCAACTCCGGTAATTGCATTTGTAGCTCCCGGTCCCGTTGTCACCAGTGCAACACCCAAGCGACCATTGATACGCGAATAAGCCTCTGCTGCAATAGTAGATGCCTGTTCATGGAGATTAGCTATATAGTTTAAATCAGGATTTTGCCCAAGAGCATCAACCAGATACATAGCCCCCCCACCAGGAACCATAAATACGGTTTTCACACCTTGTTTAGCGACAAATGAAAAAATATAGTC
>JADFYX010000459.1 GCA_015232795.1 Magnetococcales bacterium | reverse complement strand
AGTTCTCGAATATACCACTATTTTATATGTAAAGGGAAATTCAATTTTACATATCGATAACAATTAATTTGTTTGCTCCTAATAACTGGCGTTACAAGCTATCATCAGATATTGTTATTATTATCCTATGTTAGGCCGTAGGTGTGATCCATCACCGTAAAATGCATTATCAAGGATTATGGACAGATCGCATATGGTGATAAAAGTCTGTATTTTTAGTTAAATTAAGGAGATATATTAGGATTGTGTACTGATTGGAGAGTTGGTCTCAAATGAACGACCTGGATATTAAAACGTCTCGCTTATTAGAGTTGGCAAGAGGACGGTTGGGTGAAAGATCAGTTGGCCGGATAGGACGAGCTTTGAGTATGGCTATTGGGTTCCATGAGGGGCAGGTTCGTAAAGTCGATGGTGCTCCCTATGTTACTCATTGCATAAGTGTCGCTTATGATTGCCTCTTTTGGGGGTTGACGGATACTGCTGCTATCTGTGCTGCCCTTCTGCATGACTCTGTTGAAGATGCTCCTGCTGAACTTGAACCAGTCCGTCGTATTAAACAATTTGATATTGTTGTTTATGAAATTGTTGAAGCCCTCTCAAAAATTAGAAATTTACGTACTGGTGGGGGAGATCTTCCTGCTACCTATAGAAGAATTCTTGGTGCTGCGGGTAAAGATATCAGGGTTTTAATTATTAAATCATTTGATATCTACCATAACTCCGATACCTTAGAGGTTCATGACCGTATTAAAGCCAAAAACAAGGCCAGTATTGCTTTAATTTATGTGGGAGCTGCCCGGCGTTTGGGGATGATGGCTTTAGCAGATGCCATTATTGACCGTATACTTCCCTTTCTCATGCCTGTTCAGAGTAGTCGCGCCCAAAAAACTTTGAACCAACTCGCCAAAAAGTGCAAACCAAGTATCAATCGGCTATCCAAAGAGTTAAATACCCTTGTGGGCCATAAACAGGCCAAAGAGGTGATAATAGAAAAGAGAACCCTAGCCGACTATTTCTATCTAACCGAAAAACCCGGTACAGGCCATTTAATGCGGGTGGGTTGGCCAATTTTTAGAATTAAAATTTTAGTCCGCAACGATGATATAGCCTGGCGAATTCTAGGGAAAATGCACAGTAAATTCGGCCCTATGCCTCGCCATGTTCGTGATTATCTAAATGCACCCCGTGTTAATGGCTTTCGTGCTTTGACAACACGTATATTGTGGGACGGTCATCCGGTAAATGTCCATGTTGTACGGGTTAAGGATGATGAGGCTAACCGTATGGGTATTTTGGCCGAGTGGGGGGTCAGTGGTCCCGATACTTCTCGTTATATGCGCCTTCTTTCTACCTTGGGGGATAGTGACTTGAGAATGTCAGAAGTCCACTCCCATGTTTTGCCTGATCTTTTGGATATTTATACTCCACAAGGGGATAGGCTTACATTTCCGGTTGGTTCTATAGTGGTGGATTTTGCCTATTTGGTTCACACGGAGCTTGGGGAACATTGTATTGGAGCGCAGATAAACGGTATTGACCGACCACCAGAACATCCTCTATCTGATGGTGATGTGGTAGATGTCAAAACTTCAAAAAATGCCACGCCCCAAAGGATTTGGTTGAATGTAGTTAAAACTGCTCGTGCTAGGACAATGATCAAGCAGGCGTTGAAAAATCAGACACTACAGGTTAAAGGGTTGCGTAGAGAGCAGTCAGGGCAATTTCAAATAACTTTACTTACAGGTGCTGATATTCTCTGGTCGTGCTGTTGTTTAGCCATACCACATGATCCAATTGTTGGGCGATTATCTGAGGAGGGTCGTTGGATTGTCCATCACAAGGAGTGTGAAAAAATCAAGGGAGCTGAATGGGATTCTGGCAGTTGGGCTTATTCCCATTCTAAGCCGCTAATACTAAAGGCTAGCTTTACTCTCAGCCATGCTTATGGTTCCCTGCTTCCGGTACTTGAGTTGTTGGCGAACAGGGAGATAAACGGTCACTCCATCCAAGGCCAGGGTCGCTCCTCTGATCTCTACTCTATTAGTCTGGAGATGACAGGTAAAGAGCCAGAAATAATAGGTAAAATTTTGCAGGATTTGACAGCAATTGAGACAGTTAAG
>JADFYX010000458.1 GCA_015232795.1 Magnetococcales bacterium | reverse complement strand
CCGCTAACCGTTCGTGGTCAAAATTTGCTACTTCTTATGCACCACCAGAAAAGAAGTCTATTGTTTGACCCTCTTTAAGACGAACGATCGCCTTTTTCCAATCATTTCTGTGCCCCATGGTCTGACCAAAACGCTTGTTTTTGCCCTTGTTGTTCATGGTTTGGATGGATACCACTTCAACACTAAACAACTTTTCCACAGCAGCCTTGATCTGGATTTTATTGGCCCAGATTGCTACTTTAAAGACCACTTGATTGCCTTTTTCATTACAGAGAGTAGATTTCTCGGTAATTTTAGGTGCAGTCAGGACGTTATATAAGGAGTATTGATCACTCATGCCAATTTCTCTTCAATCTTTTTTAAGGCTGATTCTGTAACGATGAGGTTTTCATGTGCCAATAAATCATAGGCGTTTACTCCCTCAACCAAACACACCTTTATTCCTGGTATGTTCCTAGCAGAAAGAGAGACCTTATCATCCGCTTGATCCAAAACAATGATGGCTGACTTTGTAATTCCAAGGTCACCAAGTATTTTGGCCATATTTTTTGTGCTTACTGAATCCATAGCAAGGTTCTCAAGTACAATCATCTCTGCACTATCAACCTTGAGAGAGAGAGCTGTTTGTAAAGCTAAACGCCGCTCTTTTTTCAACATTTTAATTGAAAAATCTCTAGGAAGAGGCCCAAAAACTACACCACCAGAACGAAACTGAGGAGCACTGACAGTACCTTGTCGTGCGTTACCTGTTCCTTTTTGTCGATACGGTTTGTGACCACCACCACGGACCTCTGCTCTTCTCTTAGTCGCAGCAATAGTTCTGCGCCGTGAGGCCAACTGATAGCTAACAATACGAGACAAAAGATCTTTTCGTATTTTTCTACCAAAAACTGCATCGCTTAGTTCAACACGACGTAACTCTTGATTTGCAACATCTTTAACGGAATAATCTATCATTTTACTGTCTCTGGCTATTGTGTAGCACTTCTTGTTGCATCTCGAACATACACTACCGAACCTGTCGCACCTGGTACGCTGCCTTTTATGACCAAGAGATTTTTCTCTTCATCAATAGCTGCAACTTTCAGGTTTAAAATGGTCTGGGTATCAGTTCCCATATGTCCCGACATTTTTTTATTCTTGTAAGCACGCCCTGGTGTTTGACACTGACCGATCGATCCGTTGGATCTATGGGTACGGTGAGCACCGTGAGATGCACGTCCGCCTTTAAATCCCCAACGTTTCATGCCACCAGCAAAACCCTTACCAATAGTCTCTCCTGTTACATCAACAAGAGCGTCTACAGTAAAATCAGTTACTGTCAGTGTTTGACCAACCTCATAGGTAGCGGAATCAGTAACTTTAAATTCACGCAACACCTTTTTGACTGGAACATTGGCCTTGGCAAAGTGACCCTTTTGCGGCTTTGCAGCTCGCGTAAGCTTCACATCTTCAAAACCAAGCTGTACAGCACTGTAGCCATGGTCAGTTTCATTTTTTAGCATTACCACAGAACAAGGACCGACCTGTAAAACCGTAACAGGTATAGCCTCCCCTTTTTCTGTGAATAGACGCGTCATGCCGAGTTTCCGGCCTATCATTCCCGCGCGCATCTTTTAATCCTTTTTAAAAAATCCAGCTCGAACCTATCGAACCAGTAGTACGCCTTAAAGTTTAATCTCGACATTAACACCTGCAGCCAGATCTAACTTCATCAATGCATCAACCGTTTGTGGAGTAGGATTAATAATATCTATTAATCTTTTATGCGTCCGTATCTCAAACTGCTCACGAGACTTTTTATCCACATGCGGTGAACGAAGCACAGTATAACGATTGATTTTAGTCGGCAGAGGAATTGGCCCACGAATCTCAGCACCAGTACGGCGAGCTGTCTGCACAATTTCACCTGTTGACTGGTCTAGAATCCGATGGTCAAATGCCTTCAATCGAATACGAATCTTCTGGTCATCCATCCCGTTTTACCCCGACACTTTCCCAAAACTTCTTAAATCTACGATATCTACAATAAATAAACAGTACAGTGCTTTTTTGTTAGCTGATAACTTCAGCAACAACACCGGCACCAACTGTACGGCCACCTTCACGAATCGCAAAGCG
>JADFYX010000457.1 GCA_015232795.1 Magnetococcales bacterium | reverse complement strand
GAGCATCATGGCCATTGTGTTGGAGAAGGATCGTGCTCTCCTTAATGGATGGATTTAATGCTTTCATATTCTCATAATCCACCAGCTTTTCCATGACTTTATGCGGTGGGCCATCTATATGTATCTCTAATGAAACAAAATAAGTGTTGCCATCATTTGATGATTTGGATTGGATAACTTCCACCCCATGAGCAGTGTTTATAGAATATATAAAAACCAGCAGTAGACAGATTGCTATTTGAGGATATTTGGGCATCAATAAATGAATCTCAACCTCTCCACCATGTCGTTTTTCAGATTAAAATTTTCACTTCGCCAACGCTGCTCTCTCTTCATCAAAATCAGCAAATTCAATCGCTGCCTCTCTGAATTGTTCCTGCATTTTGAGGAAAGCATCGACAATCCGAGGATCAAAATGGGTATTCGCTCCATCTTTGATAATTGCAACCGCTTTGCTGTGAGTAAAAGGAGGTTTGTAAACCCGCTTACTAATCAGGGCATCATAGACATCTGCTACTGCCATGATACGCCCGGAAAGGGGAATATCATCCCCAGCCAAGCCACGGGGATAGCCAGTTCCATCCCATTTTTCGTGGTGTGAAAAGGAGATCTCCGCTGCATATCGCAAGAACGAATCATGCCCCAACCGTTTTTGGGCAGTACGTAACGCATTATATCCGTAAACACTGTGTTTTTTCATCTCTGTGAATTCATCGTCAGTCAATTTACCAGGTTTCAGCAAAATATTGTCTGGGACACCAACCTTACCAACGTCATGAAGTGGGGCAGATTTTGACAAGAGGTCAATAGATTCATGTGTCAGTTCAGCAAGAAATTCAGCCTTTGGGCTTAATGCCGTGGCCAACAGACCAACATAACTTTGCGTACGTTTGATATGGCCACCTGTTTCAGGGTCTCTGGCTTCCGCCAGTGAGGCCAGCGTTAAAATGGTGACATCCTGAGTTTCCATGAGTTGTCGGGTTCTCTCCTTCACCAACTCCTCAAGTTTGTTTTTATGCTGTTTTAGCTCTATTTGACTGCGTACTCTCGCTTTGACCAGAGTTGGTTTGAATGGTTTGGTAATATAGTCTACCGCTCCAACTGTAAGCCCTCTCTCTTCATCATCCTGTTGGTTCAAAGCTGATATGAATAGAACTGGAATACTCCAGGTCTTGGGGCTGGACTTGAGCTTGAGACACACTTCATAGCCGTCCATACCCGGCATCATGATATCCAAAAGGATGACATCCGGTATGGGTTCGGAAATAGCTTGTTTTAGCGCGTTTTCACCACTCTTAGCTACTTTTATACTGTAATCGTCTTGTAGCATGTTCATAAGAATATTTAAATTCTCAGAAACATCGTCAACTATCAGTGCAATTGGTTTCCTATTTGTTGTCATTACAATTAGTTCCAGTGATTCTTTTGAGTTAAGTTGCTTGATCAATGCTGCAAAATAGCAAAAACAATATTTTTTACAGGTTCAAATTTGGTAGGTGGATTTCGACTGTTGTACCTTGGTTCTGGTTAGTTTGCATGGAAATCGATCCATTTTGGGTTTTTGCCATTAACCATGCAGAATAGGTTCCCAAACCTGTTCCTTGAGATTTGCCTGAAGTAACATATTTTTCAAAAAAATATTAATTGAGACGGTATTACCATGTTGGGAGTCCTCAACAGCATTCTTTAATATATTGGCTAACATAGAATAGGTAAGCATGTTATCGCAATGAATGTTAATTTTTCGTCACCTGGAAGGTTTCCTCCTGACATGCCGTCCACAAAAATTTGTAGATTATCCGACACATCATCCACTACAAGAATCTTTGGTTTTCGAGTCTTGTATATCATGTCGGTTGACCATTATCATTAGCCAGTTGTTGCCTCATTTTTGCAATGAGTGTTTGCGCCTCCTCTGTTTCAAACTCGTCAAGCAAATCTTTCAAATTAAGAAAAGACCCGTATAAAGCCGTGCCTTCAATGTTTGATTGCAGCTCTTTGAGAAGGTTTGGCACCAAGCTGTATTCCCGGTCAATGGATTGATCAATTTTTTCCACTAACTGACCATGTGAGGCCTTCAAAGAAGGCAATACTCCCTCTTTTGAATAGATCTCCAAAAAGGATTTAGCATCTAT
>JADFYX010000456.1 GCA_015232795.1 Magnetococcales bacterium | reverse complement strand
TTACCTCTCTTTTTTATTTTGTCGGGATGGTGTTTTAAATGCAAAAACTTGTTAATGGGAAGTTGCTGATTTCTCTTTTGCTTATCACTAATACTGTCTATTTTTTCATGAAATTACGATCATGGGTAGTCATGAAGATGGACCCTTTGAATTCTTTCAGCCAGGTCTCCAACCACAAAATAGTTTCAATATCCAAATAGTTGGTTGGTTCATCCATTATGATAAGGTCTGGATTGACGACCAGCACTCTGGCCAGAGCTATTCTCATTTTCCAGCCACCGCTAAACTCCTCCACTCTCTTGCCGTGATCTATTGGAAAAATACCAAGACCAGTCAGAATCTCTTCGGCCCTGGTTTCCAAGTCATATCCTGAGCGTTTTTCAAACTCCGTCTGGGCATCCCCCATTTTGATTAAAACAGAATCCATCTCTTCTGGAGAAATATCCGGATCACATAATTTATTTTCAAACTCTTTTAGACTCTTTTTCAAAAACTCAATTCTCTGATCACCCGAAAGGACCACTTCTAGTGCCGTCTTACCCCTCATCTCACCAACATTTTGTGAAAAATAGGTCATGCGCATATCATCTGGGTAACTAATTTGCCCTGTGGCCGGCCGTTCTTCACCGATTATCAAGCGAAAGAGGGTGGTCTTTCCGGTTCCATTAGCGCCTACTAGTCCAACTTTTTCACCGGGGTAGATTTGAAAGTTAACCTGGGAGAAAAGGGTCTTTCCGCCTTGAATTTTTGATAGATCACTTACGTTTAACATAATAACAATTCTCTTATTTTACGTTTGGAAAATTTCCAAAACGGCATCCTACAAGCTTTGAGGCGGCTTGTCATTTACTTTTTCCCTCTCACTCTATCTAGCTGAAATCACGGAAATATATGATTGATTGCATGGGGGTGCAAGTTTTTTCTTGACTCATTTGCATATTCATGCAATTATGTAACTATGAAATGCGAAACCAACTTTATAGAAAATTCAGAAAAACTTCTTAAACTCTTTAAAGCACTCGGAGACAAGAGTCGTTTAAACATCTTTAAATATTTTTGCCAATGTTCTCTTGATGGTACCCAAGAAAACAGCGTCAATAATATTAAGAGCTGTTGCGATATTGATCTCTCGGTGGTTTCAAGGCATTTGGCGGCCTTGAAAAAAGCTGGAGTGCTTAATGCCAAAAAAGAGGGAAAGAACGTTTTCTATTCTTTAAATGCAAAAGGGATCGCCACAACTTTAAGAGAATTAGCAGATTCCATTGAATCATGCTGTTCGGACAATACTAAAAACCACAAGGAGAAACCATGACTCAAAAAGTTGAAAATACAACCAAAAATAAAAAAGAAAATGAATCAATTGATTGTTGTAGCCAGGGCAATTGCTGCGGACTTGACCAGTTATCTGCCGCAAAACTTTTAAGACATATTGCAGATTTTTTTGATTCAAAAGAGAAGTAGCTCAATTCGTTGCCGCCACTTAGTTTAGGTGGCGGCAACAATCTTTCAATAAAATAAAAAAGTTCCTCTTACCTTTAACCAGCGTTTAGCAGATTTACAAAATAATTATAACATTTCCCTTTTCGTGTCCCTGGTCAACATATCTGTGAGCCTCGACAATTTGCTCCAATGGATAAGTCCTATCTGTTTAACTTATTTTTTACCACAAAATAAACTACCATGAATAAACCGAAAATGAAAATGATCATAGCTACTGTTGTTGCCAGCGATTTTATCACAGTAGCTGCGTTAGCATAAGAAACGACCTTTGGGGAAATTTCTGGATATGCCGAAAGCATCCTATATATAGAAATATTTTCTATATAGTCTGCAATACCTGCAATAAATGATGCAACAGCTCCAACAATACCAAATATCCGCCAGGAACTAATTTTTTCAAAACACCATAAACAGCCAACTGAATACGTTAGCATGAAACCTAATGGATAAAACATATCCAACCGTAGCTGGACATTTTTGTAAAAATTGATTCCTTCCGTACCTAGATTGTCTAATAATTTCATCGCCTCTAAAAATGAGTACCCCATGGGTCTCATGTCAAATGCCTTCAATCCATCGGAATATTCTGATAGTTGGGGTAAACTCCATAAAAGCATGAAAAAATAGACAGTATTAGTGATAAGCAAAAGAGAAATCAGCAACTTCCCATTAACAAGTTTT
>JADFYX010000455.1 GCA_015232795.1 Magnetococcales bacterium | reverse complement strand
CGTGACGAGCCATAAATCAGGTGGGAAAAAAGCATGGGATCACGTTCCATCCCTGCCAAGAAAATATTGTATTTTAATAAAATCACATACTCATATTTTATATTCTGCCCGGTTTTGCTAATTGCCGGGTTTTCTAAAATTGGTTTTAAGGCTGCTAAAACCAACTCCCTATCCAACTGACCGTTGGGGGCAGCCTCGCTGCTATGGGCAACTGGTAGATATGTGGCTTGACCTGTTTTCCAAGAAAAGGACAACCCTACCAACTCTGCCTGTACCGGATCGGTTCCTGTGGTCTCGGTATCAAAACTAAAACTTTTTTGCCGGGACAGCTCCCCTAAAAAACCTTGAAAACCACCTTGGGTGGTTAAAGTTCGATAGTCAATATGTACGGAATCCCCTTGGGTTTTTTCAATGTTAGCTCCATCTGTAGCAACTGGGGCTTCACCCTCTTCCAACTGTTTTAGCAGGGATAAAAATTCCATCTCACCATAAAGCTTTTGCAACCGCTCCTTATCAGGTGCAACCCGGCCTAATTTTGTCAGGTCATACTTGATGGGAACCGCTAAATCGATAGTAACCAATTTTAAAGCCAGACGAGCCTGATCAGCAAACTCAGTTAGGTTTTTGCGCCGCATGGGCTGTTTTATGTTTCCCGCATTGGCGAGGAGGTTTTCCAAATCACCAAATTCGTTAATAAGCTGGGCAGCAGTTTTGGGGCCTATTTTGGGCACACCCATAATATTATCCGATGTATCCCCTGCCAACGCCATAACCTGAGTCACTTTTTCGGGGACGACACCCCATCGCTCCTCCACCTCTGGAGCATGAAACCACTGGTCTTTGCCTGTATCCAATATAGCTACATTGGGGGTAACCAACTGCATCATATCCTTGTCGCCAGAGACAATTACAACATCCATACCCGCTTTTTGCCCAGCCACTGCAAGGGTGCCGAGAATGTCATCTGCCTCGAAGCCAGCCAATTTAAAAATGGGAATATTAAAGGCTTTTACAGCTTCATGAATCAGAGGAATTTGCGGTTGCAACTCATCGGGCATGGGCTTACGGTTAGCCTTATAGTTGGCATCAATATCGTTGCGAAAGGTCTTGCCTTTCACGTCAAAAACAATTGCCAGATAGTCCGGCTTCTGCTCTTCAACCACCTTACGCAACATTTTAATAAAACCAAAAACCGCATTGGTAGGAAAACCATCACGTCGGGACATATTCCGAATACCATAAAAAGCCCGGTAGATATAACCAGAACCATCAATCAAATAGAGCTTTTTTTTATCAGTAGTCACAGTTTCCATTTTTTTGCCTTTGATTAATATTTGCAGATCTCTCCATTCTAATCACAAACCCTTTCAAGATGAAATGATATGGATTTTCTTTTACTGGTTAAACATGTTTTTCATATTGGTTACGGTAAATTTGAAACCTTTAATTTGCTAGACACAGATGGTTCTATATGTAATTTTCAAGGTACCAAATATATAATAGATCATGTAGATGAGAAGAGATATGAATAGAGCAGAACGAAGACGGCAAAAAAAGCTGTCTGCAAAAATTCATGCCGATGAGGTAATTTTAGGAGTAGATGACATTTTTCAAAAAGCCATCACGGCTCATCAATCCGGTCAAATTGTAGAGGCCATAAATTGCTATGAGAAGGTCATCAAGTTAGAGCCAGAACACAGTATTGCTTTTTCCAACATGGGTGTTGCCCTACAATCTATTGGCAGACTTTCTGAGGCCATAAACTGCTATAAACAGGCTATACAAATTCAACCCGGTTATGTGGGAGCTTTTTCCAACCTTGGTTTTGCCTTAACCGAACAAGGCAATATGGATGAAGCAACATCGGTTCTGCAAAAAGCAGTAACTATGCAACCAGACCATGCTGATGCTCACTATAATCTTGGCAATTTACAAAAAGAACAAGAAAAACTGGATGATGCGGTAGTCAGCTATAAAAAAGCAATTGCCCTTAATCCCCAATACACAGATGCCCACTACAACCTTGCCATTATCTTACAAAGGCAACAAAGGGTTGATGAAGCGATTATCTACTACCAAAATACAATTAACCTAAAACCAGATTTAGCTCAGGCTTATTATAATTTAGCTATTATATACCAAAATCAGAACAAGCTTGAGCAAGCAGTTTTATTTTACCAACAGGCAATAGCAGTTATACC
>JADFYX010000454.1 GCA_015232795.1 Magnetococcales bacterium | reverse complement strand
GATCGACGGCTGAAGGTGGCTAGTGTTGACCAGGTGCGGTTAGAACTCGCCCTCCTCTCTCATCTATTTACCGTGGCTATAAAGGAGTGGCACTCTGGGCTTCCTTACAATCCGGTTCAATCCATACGCAAGCCAACCAAAGGAAAGGCCCGTATCCGGCGTTTTGAAGGGGATGAAGAGGAACGTCTGTTGGCAGCATGTAAGGAAAATTCAAATCCAATTCTCCACTGGGTTGTCATCATCGCTTTTGAGACTGGTATGCGCAAATCAGAAATATTGACCATTGAACGCAACCAGGTTGATCTTTAGAAAAGAACCGTATTTTTGGAAAAAACCAAGAATGGTGATTCCCGATCGGTACCCTTGACCATACGAGCTACGGGAATATTCAGGGAAATTATAGAAGAGGTGGAGAGGCCCACCGATACCGATCTACTTTTTTATGGTGAACCTGGCCGTGATGGAATAAGAAGACCCTATGTTATGAATCGCACCTGGCAGACGGCCCTGGCCAGGGCTGAAATAAATAAATTCCGTTTTCACGATCTTCGACATGAAGCAATATCCAGAATGGTAGAGTGTGGAATGCAAGATCAGACCGTAATGAAGATAGTTGGCCACAAGTCACCATCCATGATGGCCAGATATACCCATCTTCGAGCCTCCAATCTGGTGGCGGAGCTGGACGCAAGAATGGGGTCAAATAGTAATCCCTAAAATCTGCAGCACTTTATCTCTAGGAAAACGGTATCCACGACCAACCTGGATCTTAGAATTATAAATTGCTTTCCATATCGGATCTGGATCGACCAGGCGAGTAGCATTACGATGGACAAACTGGCAAAAAGGCCGAAGCTCACCATCATAGTCAACCAGCTCCATTAGATCCCGGTAGGTGATAAAGAATTTTTCCTTGTGTTTCTCTTTTGTAGCTGTTTTCACCTTATACTACCTCATTTTCAAAAAAGATTAAGCTGACCTTTACGGCGGTTTTGAGCTGCTTGGTTAATCCATAAACATTCTACTCTGGATGTGGATCCTTTCCGGCCGTTGGCGGTGGTCTTTTTGCATACCTGGTACCAATCGGGATATAATTCATCATTATATAATGGGCACTGGTACCCGGAGATAATAACCATCCCTTTTAAGCCATGGAGAGTAGATGCTAGATTGCGGTGATCTTCTGTATCCATCTCATGAGCATATTTACCCCCATTTACAACCCTTGTTTCAGTCGGATATGGCGGATCTATAAAATGCAAAGTGTCTACACCATCAAATCTCTGGATTATTTCAAGTGCATCACGGTTTTCTATAGTCACCCCTTGTAAGCGGTTTGTTATCTTTGGCAATACATCAATATAGGTCGGCCAGTTATTAGCCGGCAGATCCCCACTACCAGAGCGAACTGTACGAAACCCGGTTTTTCTTGTGTTTACTACTGCTTCTGTTGAAAAACCCATAAATGACCTCACCACCATACGCCTGGCTGACTCCATAGGATCATCAGAATGCTGTTGGGCAAGCTCTAACTCCTTACGTGCAAAAGGGGTGAGATAGAGTAGCTCCTGTAGTATTTTTGCCTGTTTAGGGTTACGCATAATCTGAAACAGGTTAACGATAGAGCTATCTTTATCGTTTAAAACCTCACCCCTTGATCGATCCTTTCTTAACAATACATTCCCACCACCACAGCAAGGTTCAACATACATTTTATGGGCCGGAAAATGAGAGATAATCCATGGCGCCAACATCCATTTACCACCTAGATATCGAACCAATGGCCGGGTGGGTTTGGATTGATGGTATGTTGATTTTTTAGCTGGCAGGCCCATTAATTATTTCTCATTTTAAATGTTTTTAAAGGCTCGTTTTAGGCAGTTATGCTGCCCGTTTATAATCTTCCCAAGTCCGGCTTTTAAATTCGCCTTTATGGTTCACCCATCTACAAAAATCTCGTTGTGCTTTGGTTGGCGGTGTTCCGTCCTGATCTATGTACGGTTGGGCAAATGGATCTACATACATGCTTTTTAAAAACCTGACTCGCTCTAAAGCATTATCAACATCCTTGACTAGCACATAGCAAAAATATCTTGCTGGTGTGGTGTTGTGCCATCTAAGCAGCTCCACCGCTTTTCTAACTGATTCAATCTGCCCTTTATGGTCACAGGCCAACCGAACAGGCTCTAACCACTTCAACTT
>JADFYX010000453.1 GCA_015232795.1 Magnetococcales bacterium | reverse complement strand
TATTTTCGCGCAATATATCCATCGAAAAAATCAGTAATAGCAGCAACAGCAAAAAGCATAGCTGAAATAAACTTAGGGAATAGACCCTCCTTAGGCAAAAAATACAGCATAATAACCGCTAAAATTATTCTACCAACTGTTAATATGTTAGGTAAATTTTTCATAATTAAATTAGTGATTAGTGATTGGTGATTAGCAAGAATTATACAAAATGCGCACTAATCACTATTCACTAGTCACTAATTACTATCCCCGATAGATCATATTCATAGGCATCGGTAATCTTTACATCTACAAAATCTCCGGGACTTAACTCCTTTTCTGAATTAACATGAACAACGCCATCAACCTCATGAAAGTCATATTCTGACCTGCCGATATAACAATCTTTTTGAGTCTTTTTTTTCTCGTCAATCATAACCCTCAAAACTTTACCTATAAACTGCTGCTGCTTCTCCAAAGAAATATTCTGCTGTGCCATCATCAATTTTTCAAATCTTTTCTTTTTGAGCATTTCCGATACCTTATCAGGCATATCATAAGCGTCTGTGCCCTCTTCAGAGGAATAAATAAAGGCCCCTAATTTTTCAAATTTTGTTTCCTTAATAAAAGACAAGAGCTCTTCAAATTTTTCTTCAGTCTCTCCGGGAAAGCCGACAATAAAGTCTGATGCCAGAGTAATTTTGGGGCAGACTCTTTTTAGTTTTTCAATCCAAGTGAGATATTCTGCCACTGTATGGCCCCGTTCCATGGCAGCAAGTATTTTATCAGACCCGCTCTGTATGGGTAGGTGCATATAGGAGTTTAGTTCTGGAACTTCAGCAAATGCAGCGATAAGGTCATTATTCATATCAGCAGGGTGGGAGGTGATAAAGCGAATCCGCTCTACCCCAGGAACAAGGGAAACCTGCCTGATAAGCAAGGCTAAATCATGCTCCACGCCCTCTTGGTCATAGCCCAAATAGGCGTTGACGTTCTGGCCTAGTAGCTCAATCTCCATGGCCCCTTTGTCCGTAAGGTTTTGTACCTCTTGGATAATATCCTCAACAGGTCGGCTCCACTCCCTGCCACGGGTGAAGGGAACCACACAATAGGTGCAAAAACGGTCGCAACCCTCTTGAACAGGGACCGCAGCACTGTAGCCGGAGTTAGGTGCGCTGGGAAGTGCGTCAAATTTTGACTCTGTAGGTATTTCAATATCGTGAAGTTGGCGTTTACCCTGTAAAACCTGATCGAGCATATGGGGAAGATGGTGGTAGTTTTGTGGACCAAAGACTAAATCGACAAAAGGGGCGCGTTTAAAAAGCTCGGCTCCTTGGGCCTGCCCCACACAACCACCAACCCCAAAAATATAGCGTTTTTTAGGATCATGGCGGTTGGTCAATTTTTTTAACCTACCTAGTTCAGAAAAAATTTTATCGTCAGCTTTTTCGCGGATGTGGCATGTATTGAGAATAATTAAATCAGCTTGCTGTGGTGTCTCAACCATGGACAATGTATGGCTTTGCTGGAGAAGATCCACCATTCGTCCCGCATCATAGGCGTTCATCTGACAGCCATAGTTTTTTATGTAGAGATTTTTCAAATAGTTCAACCGTATTTTTTAACTATCGGTGGACATTCGTTTGTTTAGAGGTTCAATAACGCTAGCAGGAACAAAACGGTCAATTTTACCCCCCATGCCAGCAACCTCTTTTACCAACCGTGATGATATAAATGTTGTTGATTCACTAGCCATTAAAAAGACTGTCTCGGCTTTTGCGTTTAGTTTGCGGTTCATGGCAGCCATTTGAAACTCCACCTCAAAATCAGAAATAGCCCGCAAGCCTCGCAGAATGGTGCAAGCCCCTATTTCGCTCATAAAATCCACAAGAAGACCATCCATCTGAATTATCTCAACATTGGGGAGATCTTTTGCAGCATCCTTTATGAAGTCTACCCTTTCTTGGGTCGAAAACAGTGAGGTTTTAGAAATATTAATGGCAACGGCTACCACAACTTTGTCAAATAACTCTGCCCCACGGGTAATAACATCCATATGACCCAGAGTTACAGGGTCAAAAGTACCTGGATATACAGCAATTTTTATATTTTTATTTGTCATAATATTATATTATTCTTTTTATTAAGATCGGGTCCAAATATTAACACGGGTATCACTATAACCCCGGCTTTGCCATAGAGTCCATTCAACAGGGAGAGAGACC
>JADFYX010000452.1 GCA_015232795.1 Magnetococcales bacterium | reverse complement strand
CTTTGCCAAAACGTCCATAACCACAGAGAATCCAGACCCCTTCAGGGGGAAAGATAGGCTCTGGAATCTGGCTGTTTGGCACACCCGTAAGCCAGTTGTATAAAAGGAAAATTCCAGGTTTTCGCAGAGCCAAGGCAATTTGATCAGCAAAAATAGTAAAAGGGTCGATAATATGGTCAGTACCAAATGAGGCCATATTGTCTTCATATTGTTGCGTCTCACCGCGACAAATCACTGGTAGATCAGGGTTAAGCAGTTTGCTGGTAATGGCAATTTTCAGGTTGACTGCCTCTCGGTTGGTCAATGCAACAATCCCCTTGATATGGGGATGTTTAAGGCCACCTTTAATCAGGTTATGGGGGACCGAACAGTCAGCACATAGCCCTGGAACATCGATGGTAAAATTTTGTAGGCCCATAAACTGGATGTCATCATCGTTGGAATCCAATACTACAGCTCGTTTTCCACGATCTGTAAGAGCGCGAACCAAAGCCTTTCCGGTATCACCAAACCCACATATCAGATAGAAAGGTTCATGAATATATTTAACTGTTCGCGCAAAACGGTTCGCTACGATAACTCTTTGAAAAGCTTTGTTCTGTATAAGGTTTAATAGTACGCCAATGGCATAGAGCCAGGCGATGACAGTAAGATAGAGCGAAACACTTACCCAAAGTCTCTGGGCTTCGCTAAATGTGTAGGGTATCTCACCAAAACCGATGGTGGTAGCTGTATAACTGACCACGTAAAAAGCATGGAAAAAACTCATACTCCAGGGGCGACCCTGATCGTCGACTCCAGGTACCAATGTCAGTCCCAAGATGGAAATGGTGTAGATGAACAGCAAGACGAGAAGAGGAGTCCGCATACGTCGCATGATCATGAACGTAACTTTGGACGACACGGCGAATCTCTCCTTTAACGGCGCAACATGACCGTTTCAATGATCAGAATGATCACCGAAACCACATTAGCCAGCCAAGCTCCACTGGCCAAAGAGACAATTGAAGACATCACAACAGGTGTGAGTCCCACTTGAACGACATGAACGGCAATTGTCCAGACTACTGCAGCGGCAATAAGTTGTAAAACAGCGACTAAACTCGTAGATAACAGAACAGCACCCATCTGGGTTCGGTCCCCCAGTTTGATAATGGTTGCCACGAGGTTGACCACTATAACAGCAAATAGTTCATAGACGTGGTGGTGGGCCGGGTTGTCGATATCACCCAATACAAAACCGTAGTTCAGGGTAAGTGCCAAGACGATAAAAAAACCGAAAGTAACTTTCTCCAGATTCATGGTTTTTTCCACTAGGCCAAATAGTACAAGAGAGAAACTGGCAGGTGCACCAATTAGTTGATCACATTATATCTGAGTTGAAACTTATCATCAATGACCATTTAGCTTTCGTTTGCCAACTGCATTTTTATCTGGTGTTTATAAGCAAGTGGTAATCTGCTAGCTCATGTTATAAATATATAGCAATATAGCCAAATCTTGCCAGGATATGATTATATTGAATTAGAAAAAATGATTTATTGGGCTATAATTCCAAAGTCTGACCAGTTGGCTTTTGGTTTCCGATAATCACACATTGTCACACCACTTTTTCCATAATTGCCGATATACAGTTTCAACTTGGTTGGTATAGAGTTGAGAATTACCCAGGGCTGATTCAGCAAACCTCTTGCGTAGCTGATGGCGCAATGTTTTGAGATAATTTAGGTTGCGGGAAAATTGTACAGCTTTTTTAATATACTCATCTTCATTTTTTGCACGCCACTCATCAAGTTCCAAGATATGTAAAATAGAAGCAGTAATAGGAAATCGGTTATTGTTTTCATAAGTCAATATAGGAACACCCATATATAATGAGTCCATTGTTGTCATGCCGCCACTATGGGGATAAGGTTCCAACATTATGTCTATTTGATCATGGGCTTTGAGATGATCTGGTCTTGGTGTTTTACCAACTAATATAAGACGATTATTAGATATTCCCTGCTTCAAAAAAAAAGCCTGTACATTTTCTCTTAGTTTTGAATAGTCTAGCTTTGCTGCTTTTATTATGAGTGTAGCAGTGGGAATACGGTGTAGTATCTCAGCCCATAAAGTGTAAACTTTTTCGTTGTTTTTTTCGAGACGGTTGAACGCACCAAAAGTAATATAACCATTTTTAGAGGCTGGAGAATCTGTTACCTCTGGAAAAT
>JADFYX010000451.1 GCA_015232795.1 Magnetococcales bacterium | reverse complement strand
TGAGAAAGATGGTTGGGAAAGACAAGGGACAACATGAACGGGTTGCTCCCCCGGTGGATACGGCTTTTTTAACAAGCAATGCAGCTGTAAAAATTGTTGATATCAGTTCAGGAGGATTTTCTTCACAGTGTTTAGAAATGGAATTGCCATTAAGTGAATTGTCAACAGTGGATATTTCTCTGGGAGATTTCTCTCTTGTCGACATTCCTGTGCAGGTTGCCTGGGAAAATAAAACTTCCAGTCAGGAAAAAGACTCAATTATTATGAGTACGGTGGGTTTTAAATTTGGGGATTTGACTCCTCAGCAGCGCGCTATGATTGATTTTTTTATCTATCAGAATACAGCTGGCAACGCCTAGCGTTAGACCTTCTCTCGTAACTTTTGAATAGCAATATTTGCAATGGTCAGCCCAAATATGCCAGTAATAGTCGGTAGGCTGCCCAGCACTCTACGTTCTCTGCCTCTTTCGCTCTCAGTAAAATCTTCTGGCTGCTCATCTTCTGGTTCAACATAATCAAATACAATATCTTCTGTGGAGTAAACACATGTGATCCCCCGTCCAACTTCGCGTCGCCGGAGTTTTTTTCTTATGCGTTTAGCCAGTGGACATTTCCAGCTATCCATCAAATCAGCGGTATGAATATGATTAGTATCTGTTCGTAATGCGGCACCCATTGAAGAAATTACTTCTATCTTGTTCTTATATGCAGTTTCTAAAAGTCTTAGCTTGGAGTTTAAGCTGTCTATGGCATCCACTAATATATCGGGTTGTGGGTCTAGTATCTCTGGAATTGTCTCCTGGTCTGCAAACAAATCCAGGGATTCAACTTTACAGGATGGATTAATAGCCAGAACTCTTTCCTTGGCGAGCTGCATTTTTTTTTGGCCGATGGTTGTCTCCAAAGCATAGATTTGACGGTTGATATTATGTTTTTGCACGATATCAAAATCAACGAGCCTCAGATTACCTATACCAGCCCGTGCAAGTCCTTCAACAGCGTAGCCTCCCACTGCTCCAAGTCCGATAACAGTGACCAATGAATTGTTAAGTCTGCGTAAAGCTTCAACTCCTATCAGCCGTTCTGTTCGTAAAAATCTTTCCATTATTCCATATGTCCTTTGTGAAATCGTTAAGGTCTATGTTTCGCAAATTAGCAGCAAATTTGTAAAGTCGGGCGACATGGGCTGGCTCGCTTAATGAATTTGCGTTTTTTGATGCTGAAAATAATTGCCGACAAAATTGATCAGGCGCATCCGTTTCCAGCAGAATATTTTGTATGGGTGTTTTGAGAAATACCTTTCTGAGCTTCATTCTTGTTGGGCAGGCTAATTGACAGGAAAAAGAAATGAGAACCCCAAACTCTACTAGGCGCTGCATGGTTTCAATTGATCCAGAAAAAGAATGGACCATGATTTTCTGTTTAAAAGGAGCATGAGACTTTAGAATTTCAAGGAGTTTTCCCCATCTCCTTATGCAATGAATAGTAGTGGGTATTTTTTTGTTGCAGGCAAGCTTCAGTTGTTTGACAAAAACTTTTTCCTGCACAATATCTGCAGCTTCACCGAATGAATCAATGCCAATTTCACCAACTCCTGCCCCTGATGTATCGAGCAGCTTATCGAGACGATTTAACCAGCCAGGTTTTACTAAATGGGCAAACCAAGGGTGCACTCCAAGGAAAGGCTTTATGACAGAATGTTTTGCTGCCAGGGTCAGAACCTCTTGCCAGTCATCTTCATTGGTGGCATTGCAGGCTAAGGCTGTTACCTTAGATAAGCTCGCCCGGGTCATAACTTGTTTTTGAGCATCAGCGCTCAAAAATCTTGAATCCTGCAGGTGCATATGTGCATCAATAAAATTTCGACTCATAGGGCATAACTTAAAAAAAATATTTTGCTTTGCCTACTTATTCTTTTTCGGGATTACCCTGCTGCCGGATTACTAGTACTAGCCCCGCTTTGATACGGCATTATGTGGTGGGTTTATTAGTAAATTCGTGCAAGATATCTTGACATATTTGTATAAAGCTGTGCATTCTATTAGTATAACTCTTACTGGATTATACTATGCAAGATATCATTTTAGAATTTGCAAACGTGTTGTTGTTGGCTGTGATTCTTTTGAAGTTTTCTCAAGTTCACAAAACACACTCCATTAAAAATCATGCAGGCTGGCGTCAGATATTCTATGGAACTTCGTTATTGTTTGCGGCAGCATTGTTTGA
>JADFYX010000450.1 GCA_015232795.1 Magnetococcales bacterium | reverse complement strand
TAGCCAAAAAAGCTGCAGCTAATATGGCAGATCAACTTGTTGATGCTGTTTTTCCCATGAAAGTTATGGCGGTTAGAGGGGAGAGTTTTTATATCAACCGCGGGCAGGATGGTGGTTTGCAAATTGGTGAACTTCTCAATATCTACCTACCCGGAGTTGTGCTTATTGATCCTGATACCGGGGAGAATCTTGGCTCTGCCGAGGAGTATGTTGGGCAAGGCAAGGTTATGCGGATTAATCCTAAGTTTACCATTGTAAAACTGTTGGAAAATGAGAGGGGTTTGCTTGTTGAGGTTGGAGCTATTGTACGAAAACCATGATGTTGATTAAATAATTATATTTTGGGGTGGTTATGAGAAGTTTTGCTCTAGTAATTTTTGCAATGTTAATTGTTCTAACTCCAGAATCAGTAGAGGCTGGTTTTTTTGATGATCTAAGAGAGTTGCAAGAAGCGGTTAAAAATAAAAATAGTGGTTCCGGGGGTGATTTCTTTAGGAAAATTCAACAAAACAGACAAAAACCTGTTAAACCAGCAGTTAAAAAACAAATTTCCAACTCAAAACCAAAATCCCAACAAAAGGGAGCTGCTGCTGCCATATTTGGTGTACAAAAAACCTACCGGGGTTATAGCAAGCTCTATCAGCCTGTTGCAGCTCTGCAGTTAGCAGGCAAAAACCAAGAGGCCCAGAAGGTCTATCGCAACTTGGTGTTAATTCCACAAAAGAAATCCGCAGTTGATAAGCAAAACAGTGGCTCTGTAAAAGTTGAAAAATTTAAAGATGAGAATAACAGTTTTCTTAATCTTGTTGAGTTGGCCTCATTAGAAATTGATGCTGGCAATGGTAAAGAGGCAGCCAAACATCTTACCGCAGCCCGTTTGGAGCTGGCTCGGCAACTGGATAGCAGCGTTGTGGGTAGTGGGGTGAGCAGTGCTTTTGCCTTTGGGGTGGAGACACTGGTTGGGGATGAAGAGCTTTCAACATATAGTGGTGAAGGGTTGGAGAGGGTGTTAATGCTCAACCTATACTCTCTGGCATATCTTTTAGAAGGGGACCGCAAAGCCTATAATGCCGCTTTAAGGTCTATGACGGTACAGAAACATGAAGAGAGAGCTTTTATAAAACAGCTTGATAAAATTAGACGTGAAAACCGTAGCAAGGAGCAAGAGATAGAGTCTGTGGGGGTTGATAACAGTGATATCCAGGATCAAATCTCCAAGGAGTATGATAAATATAAATCAGTTGCCAAACGGGTGGAGAATGCCTATGCCATTCCTTTTGGTTGGTATTTAGCTGGTGTTATAAAAGAGTTTGATAGTTATAGAGGAGGGCGACAAGACTCTGTTCTTCTCCATCAAGCAGTAGTGCTTTATCAGCGAGCGTTGGATATTGCCAAATTAAACCATATGCCCCACAAAGAGCTTGCAAAATTATTAAGAAACCTCAAAAAAAATAGCCGAGGCAGTGGAGAGGAGATTCGTGATAAAAAAATTCTCCATGTCTTAATCGGTGATGGTGTTGTTCCAGAAAAAAAGATTCTCAGCTTAAATGTACCTGTTAAGCAAACCGTAATTCCGCTGCAAATTCCCCTTTATGAGCCAATAGATAATAAGACCAAAAGAGTTGCGTTGCACATTAAACAAAATGGTAAATGGCAACAGATGCCTCTTAATAGTATTGCCGATATTGAGGCCAACTTCATGCGCTATCAAGAAGATCGCAAACCCTATCTATTTGCTAGGGTTCTATTGGCTTTTGGTCGCACAATTTTAGAAAAACGCGCCCTGGAAAAGGCTGGAACCTTTGGCTCTATTATCGGTCAGGTGCGTGATAGCATGACCCACCCGGATACCCGCTCTTGGCGTTCAGTGCCAGCCTCTTTTGAGGCTTCCCGTTATGAGTTAGACCCAAAACATGGAAAAACCCAACTGCGGTTGATTAGTTACGGCAAGGGTGACAAACGCTTGGGGCATAAAGATTTTTGGGTTGATGCTGCCTCCCATAATTTTGTCTATATTCGCAGTATGCAAAATGCCGTTACCGTACATAATAGCAAAAAACTCTGGATTAACAGATAAACAGCTCTTTTAAGAAAGGAGAAACCGTAGTGCAACTTTTTTTAAAAAAATATCCACTGCCAACCGTATTTTTATTATCACTTATGCTCCAAGCCTGTGCTACATCCGGCAATCGGGTGGAGGTGACCCAGCCTACGGCGCGGACCCACAT